>JAFQZI010000029.1 GCA_017406005.1 Oscillospiraceae bacterium
TCCCAGCGCGGCAGCAAGGTCATCTATGATAGAGCGAACTCTTCCATCGCCCTTGCACGGCGAGAAGAGTTTGACTGGGATGAAATCTTCCGGGATGCTACGTGGTTCCACTTCACCGGCATTACCCCGGCTCTCGGCGGTGAGATGCCGGAGGTCTGCCTCGACGCCTGCCGCGCGGCAAAGGAAAAGGGCGTTACCGTCTCCTGTGATCTGAATTACCGCGGCAAGCTTTGGAGCCGGGAAAAGGCAGGCGAGGTGATGACAGCGCTGATGCCCTATGTCGACGTCTGCATTGCCAATGAAGAGGATGCGAAAGATGTTTTCGGCATCGCCGCTGAGAATACCGACATCAACACCGGCAAGCTCGACCGGGACGGCTATATCTCCGTTGCAAAGCAGCTCACCGAACGCTTCGGCTTTAAAGCGGTTGCCATTACCCTGCGCGGCAGCATTTCTGCTTCCGACAACAACTGGAGCGGTATGCTCTATACCGGCGGGGAAGCGACCTTTGCCCGCAACTATCTGATTCATCTGGTCGACCGCGTCGGCGGGGGAGACTCCTTCTGCGGCGGCCTGATCCACGCCATGCTCAAGTGGCCGGAGGATGCCCGGCAGCAGATCGAATTCGCCGTCGCTGCCAGCTGCCTCAAACAGGCCACGGAGTACGATTTCAACCTCGCCTCCGAAAAAGAGGTGCTCACGCTCGCCGGCGGTAATGCTTCTGGCCGCGTGCAGAGATAACTGTATTCTGAATAACTGTAAAAGGGTGCCGAATCAAACCGGCACCCTTTTTTCAACTTTAACTGTAACTGTTCAGCTCTGTATTATTTCTCTCTTTTAGCTCGCGACGGAGCACCAGAATCGAGGTGAAATGTTACCTTCGCGAGCAGCTGATAGGCACTAATCACGAAGTGACTGAACAGTAAAAAAATTATATTATAAACCCCCCATCAACCGAGAAAACCTGCCCCGTCGTATACGTCGCCGACGCGAGATGCACAATGGTATCCGCAATCTCCTCCGGCCTCCCGAGCCGCCTGAGGGGGATCTCATCAGCAAGCATGGCCAGCGTTTCCTCCCCGAGCACCTTCACCATGTCCGTGTCAATCACACCGGGGGCCACACAGTTGACGCGGATCCCCGTCGGCGCAAGCTCCGCAGCCAGCGAGCGCGTCAGCCCGATGATGGCGTGCTTCGTGCAGGAATATGCCACTTCGCAGGAGGCACCGTGGCTGCCCCAGATAGAACTGACGTTGATAATGCAGCCCTCATGGGCTTTGAGCATATCCGGCAGCACAGCCTGGATGGTGTTGAAGCATCCCCCGAGATTCACGGAAAACATCCTGTTCCAAGCCTCCGGGGTAATATCCTGAAACTGGATCTGCCCTGCAACGCCCGCATTGTTGACAAGCAGCGTGATTCTGCCCAGCTCTTCCCGGGCATGCTCCACCATGGCGCGCACGGCACCGGCATCCGCCACATCCGCCTGGCAGCAGATCGCCGTTGCTCCCTTTTCCCGCAGGGATGCAACCAGCGCTTCCGCCTTTTCCTGCTGTTCGATATAGTTGATGCAGACGGCGTATCCCGCCTCCGCGAGAGCGCGCGCTGTGGCTGCGCCGATCCCGCGTGAACTGCCGGTGATCAGTGCTGTTTTTTTCATGAGGTCTGCCTCCCTTTTGCTCTGTCTGGTACATTATATCTGTTTGTGCCTGTTAGTCAAGATTGTTTTCAAAACACGGCAATTCAAGGTTGCCGTGCACCTGATTTTGTGGTAATCTAATAAAAAACACAGGAGATTCTGGAGTCATGAAGATCACGTTTATCGGCGCTCTGCATGAGGTTACGGGAAGCTGCACCCTTCTGGAAGTCAACGGAAAAAACTACCTTGTTGACTGCGGAATGGAGCAGGGGAGAGACATCTTTGAAAACATTCCGATTCCCGTCAGCATGGGCGAGATTGAGGGCGTTTTCCTTACCCATGCCCATATCGACCATTCCGGCATGCTGCCGAAGCTGTATAAAGACGGTTACCGCGGCCCGATCTATGCCACCGGAGCCACGGCTGATCTCTGCGCCATCATGCTGGCGGATTCCGCCCACATTCAGGAATCGGAAGCCGAGTGGCAGAGCCGCAAATCCAGGCGCGCAGGCGAGAGCCTGATTGAGCCTGTCTATAATCTGGAAGATGCCGAAGGCACCATGACGCTGTTCCGGCGCTTTGAGTATAACGAGCGCAAAACGGTGAATGACGGGGTTGACGTTCGCTTTATCGACGCCGGCCATCTGCTCGGTTCTGCCAGCATCGAGCTCTGGCTCACCGAGGGCGAAGAGACCCGCAAAATCGTCTTCAGCGGCGATATCGGCAATCTTGACCAGCCGATCATCAAAGATCCCACCTATATAACGGAAGCGGATTACGTGGTCATGGAGTCGACCTACGGCAACCGCCTCCATGAGAATTCCGGCAATCCCCTCAACACCGTGACGGAGCTTGCCTCCATCATCCAGCGCACGCTGGACAGGGGCGGAAATGTTGTGATTCCGTCCTTCGCGGTAGGCCGCACGCAGGAGATGCTCTTTGCCATCCGCGAGATCAAGGAAAAGGGCTGGGTCCGGGGGCATGACGGTTTCCCGGTCTATGTTGACAGTCCGCTCGCCTCGGAAGCCACGGGGATCTTCCTGCAGTGTGACCGCTCGTATTTCGATGAGGAAATGCTTGAGGTTCTCAACCGGGGCATCAATCCCCTCTGGTTTGACGGGATAGAGCTCACTGAGTCCCTGGAGGATTCCAAAGCCATCAACGACAACGCGGTGCCGAAGGTGATCCTTTCCGCCAGCGGCATGTGCGATGCGGGCCGTATCCGCCACCATCTCAAGCATAACCTCTGGAAGGCCCAGAATACGATTCTCTTTGTCGGCTATCAGGCGGAGGGCACGCTCGGCCGCATGCTGCAGGACGGAGTGAGGACGGTGAA
>JAFQZI010000030.1 GCA_017406005.1 Oscillospiraceae bacterium
CCCATATCAGTGTAGCGCTTCGGATCCTTCAGGAAGTCAACCACTTCGGCGAGCTCGGCTTTTTCTTCGTCACAGCCGGCAACGTCCTTAAATGTCTTCTTATCCTTCTCATCGGAACCGAGCCTGGTGCGTGCCTTACTGAAGCGGGCAAAGCCACCTGCTCCGCCGCCTCCGGCACGGTTCATCATAAAGTACCACAGGCCCATGGCACCGAACATGATGATCAGGTACGGGACAAAGCTTGCCCACCAGGGAAGCGTGAAGCCCTCGGTATAATCATACTTCTCGATGGTGCCGGCCTTATACTGTTCCAGAATCAGATCATGGAAGTCTTCATAAAAAACGGAAAAGCTGTACAGATCGTAGGACTTCTCCTCCGGCTCCGTGGGATCACTGGTCCGGATCTCCAAAATAATGGTGTTCCCTTCCGTTTTGAAAGACTGGATCTTTTCCTTTTCAAAGAGATCAACGAGCTCGGAGTAGGAGTTGAGCTGATCCTTCTTGGTATCGGAATTAATGGTAAAGACAATGGCTATTACAATGATGGCAAGCATCACATAAAAACCGATGTCTCTGGCTTTATTGCGGTTTGGTTTCAAACAAGAATCACATCCTTTGGTTCAGGGGAATAGTTGCAGGGAAAAAGACTGTTCAGTCGCTTCGTAACAACTGCATTCTATGGCTCGCGAAATCAATATTGTACCTCGTTTCAGGTGCTCCGTCGCGAGCTAAAGTTAGTGGGAAGGACAGAACTGAATGGTTAAGCTTCAAGAGTATACTTCCGGTTTTAACACGCCGATGTACGGCAGGTTGCGGTATCTTTCATTATAGTCAAGCCCGTAGCCGACGACAAAAGCATCGGGAACTTCGAAGCAGTGATAGTCCGAATAAACGGGAGCCTGCCTGCGTGCGGGCTTATCCAGCAGGGTAACTATGGAAATGGAGGCCGGTTCACGAACCTTCAGATAGTTTTTCAGGTAATTGAGGGTTATGCCGGAATCCAGGATATCTTCCACAAGGATGATATGCCTGCCGTTGATATCGCCTTTCAGGTCTTTCTGGATGCGGACGGCACCCGTGGAACTGGTGCCGCTGTAGGAAGAAACAGCCATGAACTCGATTTCACAGGGGATATCGACACATCGGATCAGGTCCGCCATAAACATGAAACAGCCTTTCAGCACGCCCACAAAGACGGGATTCTTATCTCTATAGTCTTCCGCGATTTTACGGCCGACCTCATGCACTTTGTCATAGATCTCATCATGGGTTAACAGGGTATAGGCGATGTCATCTTCCACTCTTCTCAAAGTGTGCCTCTCTTTCTTTAGTAACTTTCACAGTCACTTCGTGATTGGTGCTGTCTAAATGCTCGCGAAGTCAACAATGTACTTCGATTTCAGTGCTCCATCGCGAGCTAAAGTTAGTGGGTATGATTAAACCGAATAGCTCAGTTTATTGGACAAATAGAAATTTGAATAACGGTGTCTCCTTCGCGTGGGCAGGCACGTTCCGATACGCCGAAGCCGTATACTGCGAGAACGCCCGCGTCATCACGCAGGACCGGCGTAAGGGCACGCTCGCGCTGCGTCAGGCCGGCTTCGATATACAGGGCCCGGACGGATTTCGTGCAGCCTCTGCCGCGCAGACGAATCTTATCACCGGGGCGACGGGCTGTCAGAAATACGCGCCCGTATATTTCACCACATTTAAAACAAAAAGGTTTGAACAAGTCGTTAATTTTTTCCGCATAAACGGAAATTTCTGACCGGATGCAAAGCCCGGCCTCCGGGAGTTCAACTGTCTGCCCGGGGAGAATCTCGGTATCCGGCAAAACCGGAATCTCCTGCTGCTGCCAGAACATTCTGCCCTGCTCCACCGTGATTCGGACGCCCGGGACGTCCACAAAGGTTCGCTCGGAAGCCTCTGCCGCTTTGAGCACCGCATCGACATGGCTTTTAGACAGAGGAAGCGGTGAAAGCTGCCGGACCACACGGGATGAAACCGCCCTGTGCAGGGAAAGCAGTTCTGCCGCTGGGAGTGAGGAACCGTCAAAGCGGCGAAGAATAAAGTCTCCCGCGAGGGAATTCAGACAGGCATCATCCTGCCGGAGCAGTTCTCCCGCGCGCAGCACGGCTTCTCCGAAAGACGGATTGAGAGATGATAAAACCGGCATAACGCGGTGGCGGAGCCGGTTTCGGACATAGTCATCCGAGAGATTGGAGCTGTCCGTCACGAAAGGGACAGCGTTTTCCGCAAGGTATGCTTCAATCTCCGTCCGGGAGACGCCGAGCAGCGGGCGAATCAGATTGCCACGTGAAGGAGGGATGCCTGCAAGCCCGGCGGAAGCGCTGCCGCGCAGCAGATGGAAGAGCACGGTTTCGGCATTGTCCTCCAGGTTGTGGGCCGTGGCAATGGCCGTGCAGCCGAATTCCGCGGCGGCCTTGTCAAGGAAAGCATAGCGCAGCGTTCTGGCTGCCTCCTCAATGCCCAAGGCATGGGACGCGGCGTAAGCTGCAACGTCTCCCTTTTCCAATCGCAACGGGATCTGATGTTCTTCACAGAACGCGGAAACGAATGCACAGTCCCGCTCCGACTCCTCCCCCCGCAGGGAGTGGTTGAAATGCGCGGCAAAAACAGAGATGCCGAGCGCTTCCCGGTTGGTAAAAAGGACATGGAGAAGACACATGGAGTCAGCCCCGCCGGAGACCGCGCAGAGGACCCTGTCCCCCGGGTGGATCAGGCCTGATCGGGAAACTGCATCAATAATCGTCTTC
>JAFQZI010000031.1 GCA_017406005.1 Oscillospiraceae bacterium
ACAGCGGGATTATATTAGCAAATCTCTTCTCATTTGTCAACATCTTTTTTCATTGTTTCGCAATTTTTTCATTCAACCCTGTAATCTGATTGCCTGCTCCAATGCTTGTTCTTCCCTTGCCTGCAGGGAGCAAAACAATTTCATATCTCCTATCATGACCAATCCTTTCAAGTAGAAACGAATCAGAGCTCTTTGTCGTTTCACTGATAGATTACCGGAAAAAGGCAGAAAAGTTTCATCCATGAAAAATAGCCGGCATATACTCAATCATGAGCATGCCAGCTTTTCCCGTTTTTTCGGTTGTTACTGGATGGGAACCATCTTTCCCATTACCACGTAGCGAGCCGTATCATATTCATACGTGCAGGTAGACAGGGTGAGGACTTTATCTCCCGGCTGCACTTCCACATTCGTTTTGATTGCAGACAAATCCATTGCGGCATCTAGCCATGCCTGCATTTCTTCATCACTGTCGAAAGAATTGTTGTACGCATCGGAATACATGTCTGTGAGGAAAGCAGCAAATACTTCAATCCGGTAATTCATCTCCGGCGTATTGAGATAAAACACCGGGTGTTTCTCGTAGTAATTCATCTTTGCATAATTCACAAGGCCGGCAAACATTCCTCCGTCCTTCATATGATGGCCGTAGATGATGCTGTTGTCGTTGTCAAAATCCTTTGCGGACATAGCCTCGGTAAACAGCGTGCCGTAGGAGCTGTAATTGAGATCAATATCCCGGTGAAGATAAAAGGAATTGTCCTCTGCCTGTACGACGGGATAACTGATCACCGTATTCGGGCAATACAGCCAGCCGCATACATCACCGTTGCGCTCTGCAAGAGCTTCAAAATCAACCACGATCGGTGAGGCTGTGTCATCCAGCACATAGGTGTGCCCATTTGCATTTTTCATAACTGCTGAAGCCTGGGCGTGATATTTTTCTTCCTCTTCCTCAGAGGCTTCTTCCGGGTTTTCTTCCGCAGCGGCTGCAGCGTCTTTTTCCGCGTTCTCCTGCAGAGGCTCTTCTTGATTCTCCGCTTCTTCTTCCTCTTCCGGTTCGGAAACAGAGATACTCATTTCTATGCACTCTGCCTCTGCAATTTCAGAAGCAGAAAACGTGAGCTGCTTCCAGGCTTCAGGGCCAACAGTGATTTCTTCTGTCCAGACGGTTTCTTCTTCCCCGCCCAATGACACTGTGTTCTCCCATGAAAAGTCCAGCGGCTGTTCTGTTTTATTTTCACATTTTACGGTCACTGTCCAGCCCTGTTCCGGAATGAAAGATGCATCTGCAACGGAAATCGTGCAGCTGTCATCTTCCAGCAGCACTTTATGGTTATAATTGTTTTCTGTTTTACCGGTCAGCGTTGTCTCTTCCTCAGCGGTTTCCTCGGTCCCATTTTCTGCTTCTTCCGTTTCATCGAGCAAAATAACGGCAGGTTCCTCACTTTTTTCCGCGCAGGCCGCAAGCGGAATTCCTGCAAGCAGCAAAACGGCAATCATCAGCGCACAAAGTCTTTTCATTGTTCTTCTCCTTTCCGGTTTTGCATTCCTGTTATTGTTTCTGCCTGCATTATATACACTCCACTTACCTTCGTCAAGCAGCTACGAAAACAATTGCCAATCGCTCCTGCTCGTGGTAAAATATAAAGAATTCAATTTCAGGAGGCTGTTATGAGCAGAGCTGACGAGATATTTATTCAGAATTGCCGTGAGATTCTCGATCACGGTACATGGGATACAGATCTGCCTGTCCGTCCCCGCTGGGAAGACGGGACGCCTGCTCACACCGTCAAGCGCTTCGGCATTGTCAACCGCTACAACCTTGCGGAGGAATTCCCGATTCTCACCATCCGCAGGACCTTTTGGAAATCCGCCATTGACGAACTGCTCTGGATCTGGCAGGCAAAGAGCAACAATGTGCATGATCTTCGCACCCGCGTCTGGGATGCCTGGGCAGATGAGACGGGTTCCATCGGCAAAGCATACGGCTATCAGCTCCGTGTCAAACACCACTATCCGCAGGGAGATATGGACCAGGTCGATAAGGTCATCTGGGACCTGAAAAACAATCCATCTTCCCGCCGAATTATGACTAACATTTATAATTTTGCGGATCTCAGTGAGATGGCTCTTTATCCCTGCGCCTATTCCATGACGTTCAACGTCTGTGACGGAAAGCTCAACGCCATTCTGAACCAGCGTTCTCAGGATATGCTCGCTGCCAACAACTGGAATGTCGTGCAGTATGCAGTTCTCACCATGATGTTTGCACAGATCTCCGGCTTTGAACCGGGAGAACTGGTGCATGTGATTTCCGATGCCCATATTTATGACCGGCACATTCCCATGGTGGAAGAAATTCTTGCCCACGATCCCAAGCCGGCACCTCACTTCTGGCTTGATCCCTCTGTGGACGATTTCTACGCTTTCACGCGTGACAGCTTCCATATTGAGAACTACGAATATTCTGATTTTTCGGGAAAGATCCCGGTTGCCGTGTGAGGTCGATGCCTATGTTGGAAGCTATTGTCGCTGTCTATGCTGATTGGGGAATCGGCAACGGCATTACACAGCCTGTTGTTCTGTCTGCTGATCGAGCTCACTTTAAATCCGTCACCGGCGATGCGGCCGTTATCGTCGGCCGCAAAACGCTGGAAGACTTCCCGGGCGGGAGACCTCTGAAAGGGCGCCACAACATCATCGTGACGCGGCAGGACCTTGACGTTCCCGGTGCAGAAGTCGTACACAGCACGGAAGAAGCCCTTGCAGCTGCTGAAAAGCATCCTCGATGCCTTGTCCTCGGCGGAGCAAGCATTTTTGAGCAGTTCTTTCCTTATTTGCAAAAAGTATATATCACGAAAATCGGCTGCTGTCCGGAATCGTCAAAGTTTTTCCCGAATCTTGATGAGTTTCCTGATTGGCAGTGTACAGAAAAAGGCCCGCTCCTTGAAGAAAACGGAATTCCCTATTGCTTCTGTCTTTATGAGCGCAGTGCCGGAAAAGGAGATAAATCATGTTGAAAGACAGCAAATCCCTGGAAGT
>JAFQZI010000032.1 GCA_017406005.1 Oscillospiraceae bacterium
CACGGTTTCCCGTGGTTAAATCTATTGATGCTTTCCAGCTCTCAAAAGAATTTTCAGAGTCTTAAAGACTCTTTTCAAGTACCCTTTTTTTGGTGCTTATTTGCATAAGCTGTTTTCTTACATTGTTCAATTTTCAAGGTACACACCGCCGCCCTCTCGGCGGCAGCTTGGTTAATATACCACAGACTAGCCCCCTTGTCAACAGTTTTTTTCACTTTTTTGAAAAAATTTTTTACTTTCTTTTTTCTACCACATGTTGTAATTGGCTATTTCTTAACACAGTATATATGGGTGATTTACCCTCCGATCTGATATGCCGTCACATCCGGACGACGGAAATTCTCTTCGGGGACAAAAGAAATTTTCTCCAGATTCTGCTGCAGTTTTTCTGTCAGGTCCGCCTGCGCATTCTGCACTTCGGTCTCTTCCGAAGCGTCCCCGTAAAGCTCTGAGAGAAGCTGCTGGTACAGAAGATTTGTGGACAGCATACTCCTGTATACAGGCATGGAAAGATATCCCTTTGCCAGGTAAGCAGCGAATTCTTCTTCCGTCGCTCCCTCCCCCAACACAGATTCCGCAGATTCTTTTATCTGGAAATCGATCTGTTCTTCGGCATCTGCCGGAAGGTCTATTCCGTTTTCTTCCGCGAAAAGATGAATGCCGCGATATTCAAGAATCGACTGCTCCGCGCTCTCTGCAGGCACATCTGCCCAGGTGATGCCGTCTTTATATTCCCCTTCCCAGGAGAGCGGAATTCCCTGCTGGCCGTAATAGTCTATAATGCTTTCCACTTCCGCAACATAACCGCAGTAGAAATAGAAATATTCATCCCAGAGAACCTGTTCCCCGTTCACCGTAGCGACAACTTCCTCCGCCGGGTGCGAACGATAAAGGGCTTCATAATCGATTCCGGTTACCACAGGCGCTTCTTCTGTTATCGCGGCTTCCTGTTTTGCCGACTCTGCTGCCAGCGTCTTCACCTGAAATACACTCAGTGCCCCTGTAAAAAGAAAACAGATCAATGCCGCCAAAGCTATTATTTTTTTCATGGCTATTCCTCCCGATTGTTTCCGTCGCGGAACAACGTTCCATCCCGGTTTCTACTATTATATATATTATACTTTTATCTTAAGCCTTCCCTGCTCCGCCGTCAAGCGGAAACAGCTGCCCAGTCGCGAACAAAGCGGCGAGCCTCGTCGATCACCTGTGTTTTGGAACGGATTTTCAGACTCAGGCAAGGTTTTGAGCCGGCTTCCACTCTAAGTCTGGCTTTGTATAATTCCGTCGCATAAAGGGAAGATACCTTTTCCATATCAAATTCCCGCAGCGTGAACCGAAGGTATCCCTTTTTCTGGGCAATGTCCGTAATCCCCGCAGCGCCGGCTTCCCCGCGCAGAAGGGCGACCTGAATAAGTGCGCTCACCCCGGGAGGAGGATCTCCAAAACGGTCGATCAGTTCATCCAAAAGATCATCGGCCTCTTCTTCCGTCCGCACCAGAGCAATCTGGCGGTAAAGTTCCATCCGCTGTTCGGAAGAAGGAATATACCGTTCGGGAATATTAGCGGAAACAGCCAGATCCGCTGCACACTCCGCCTTTGCCGGTACTTCAATTCCGCGTGCTTCGAGCACAGCTTCGTTCAAAAGCTTCATATACATATCGTATCCGACATCCGCCATATGGCCGGATTGTTCCGCACCGAGAAGATTGCCCGCACCGCGGATTTCCAGATCCCGCAGAGCTATTTTGATACCGGAGCCGAAGGCCGCAAAGTCACGAATTGCATTGAGCCGTTTTTCGGCATCTTCGGTAAGCACTTTGTCTCTCCGAAATGTGAGATATGCGCTCGCTCGCCGGGAAGATCTGCCGACACGGCCGCGGATCTGATGAAGCTGGGCAAGGCCAAGCCTGTCGGCATCCTCGATGATCAGAGTATTGACATTGGGAATATCAATACCGGTTTCTATAATCGTCGTACAGACAAGGACCTGCACTTCTCCTCCCACGACATGATCCATCACATCGGAAAGCATCTGACGGTCCATGCGGCCGTGTGCTACCGCAACTGACACCTCGCTGCCCAAAAGATCCGAGACCTTGCGGGCTGTCCGCTCGATATCGTCGATACGGTTGTGGAGATAATAGACCTGCCCGCCGCGCTGAAGTTCCCGCACCATGGCATCTGCAAGAAGATTCCAGTCATGCTCCATCACAAACGTCTGAACCGGGAGCCTGTCCTCCGGCGGTTCCTCCAGATTGGACATATCCCGAATCCCGGACATCGCCATGTTCATGGTTCGCGGGATCGGCGTTGCGGAAAGCGTCAGGACATCCACTCCGCGGGAGAGTTCCTTGATATGTTCCTTATGCGTCACCCCGAACCGCTGCTCCTCATCCACCACAAGAAGCCCGAGATTTTTAAACTTCACATCTTTTGACAGCAGCCGATGCGTGCCGATGACAAAATCGCAGGCTCCGGATGTAATGTTCTTCAGTGCATTCGCAGATTTCTGTCCCGAGGTGAAACGGCTCAGGACCTCAATATTCACAGGGAAGCCGAAAAAGCGCTGCAACGCCGTCTGGTAATGCTGCTGGGCCAAGACCGTCGTCGGGCAGAGAAGGGCAGCCTGTTTTCCGTCCAGAATGCATTTCATCACCGCACGGAATGCAACTTCCGTCTTTCCGTATCCGACATCCCCGCAGAGAAGCCTGTCCATCGGGACGGAGGATTCCATATCCTGTTTGATCTCTGCAGCACAGCGCAGCTGGTCATCTGTTTCTGTATAGGGGAAGTTTTCCTCAAATTCACGCTGCCATTCGCTGTCCGGTGCAAAGGCATATCCGTGCGTCTTCAAGCGCTCGGCATAAAGGCTGATCAGACGCCTGGCCATATCCTTTGCCGCTCCCTTCGCCCGGGAACGCCGTTTTTCCCATTCAACGCCTCCCATTTTGGAGAGCCTGACATTGGCATCCTCCGAGACAGCGGTGTATTTCGAGACAAGATCCAGTTGTGTAGCGGGAACATAAAGCACGTCCGATCCCGCATAGGCAATCTTGACATAGTCCTTTTCATAGCCGTCCACTTCCATGCGGACAATCCCGGTAAATCTGCCGATCCCGTGATTTTCATGCACCACATAGTCTCCGACCGAGAGATCTGAAAAAGACTCTATCCGCTGCCGTCCGGAAGGCAGCTTTCTTTTGGACGGTGCTTTCCCTTTTTTGCGGATCAGCTGTGCATCCGTCAGAATGGCGAGATGAAGCCCCGGATATTCTATGCCGGCAGAAACTGCCCCGATATATACCGTACAGCGGTTTTTTACCGGAAGCGTCTGATCATCCGGCGAAAGCACAGCGGGGACATTATGCTCGTTGAGGAAAGAACAGAGCACCTCCGCACGCCGTTTGTCCCCGGCAAGAACCGCCAGCGAGCAGCCTGCTTTCAGAAGCTGACGGGCGTCGTCAGCCGCTGTCTGTGCATTCCCGGCATAGGAGGGAAGCTGCTTGGCAGGGATGCTCATCATGGTACGCGGTTCTATCGGAGTCCTTCCGACGGTAAAGGCATCCGCCATATAAAGCGGAAAGTCCCTCAGTTTTTTCAGCATCGCATCAAAGGACAAATAAAAATTCTCCTCCGACGTAGCAACAAGCGCCCGACGGCCAAGTTCCCGGATATCATCCGTAAGGCGTTTGATATAATCCCGTGCCCGCTCGCCGCAGCGGCCAGGCTGATCCAGAAAGACGATGGCATCCAGGGGAATATAGTCCGCTCCCGAAGCCATAGGATAAATAATGGGAAGATACCGGTCCGCATCCGATAAAAGAACCCCGTTGCGAAGACGCTCGGCGTCTGCACGCATGGTAGCTGCAAGCGCTGCGGCATTTTCAGACGTCCGCCGTTTGGCCAGACGGGAAGCCGCAGATTCCATCTCCCTGCCGAGGACTTCCATTCCTCCGATTGAGAGCGTCGGCAAAACTTCCGCAGCAGGAAGCACGGTACAGCTCTCCAAAGGATCGGTGCGCCGCTGTGACAGCACGTCAAAGGCGGACATCGAATCAATCTCGTCCCCCCAGAACTCTATACGAACGGGGTCAGGAGAGAACGGCGAGAAAAAGTCCAGAATTCCGCCGCGCCTGGCAAACTGACCAGGCCCGTCCACTTGTTCCGCGCGGGAATAGCCGCAGCGAACAAGCGCATCTTCCAGATCTTCCGGCGGACACGGGCTGTCCGTTCTGATCTCAAATGCGGCTCGAAGAAGCACTTCGGGCGGAATCGTCCTCTGCAGGAGGCCGGGAATAGATGCCACATGAATCCGGGCATTTTCTTTTGCGAGGGAATAGAGCACAGAAATCCGGCTCTGTTCCGCCTGGCGGGAAGCCGCTTCGGTCGGATAAAACGTGAATTCGCGCATACCAAGAACGGGAACTTCCTCTCCCAGCATCGAGCGAAGATCAGCGGCAAAATTTTCCGCAGATGTATCATCCGGGCAAATCACAAACATCTTCTCTTCCGGCGCTTCTGCAAGCGCTGCTGCAAGATTCGCCCTGTGAACAGCAGAAAGCCCGGAAATAAGCGCAGGAAGCCCGCCGCTTTCCCACAGACCGGGGAGGGCGGAGGCTTCCTTGTTATTCAAAATCTGTCGGAACAAGATATTCATCGCAGCAGCGATTATATCATCTCAGAGATAAAGTTGCAATAAAGCTTTCTCACATCTAAGAATCTATCGGATATCAGTTCAGCAGTTCCGGCTTCACAAATGAAAAATCATCCATCTCGCCGGTATAACCGCAAACGCCCATCCGGGGGGAATTGGTAACAGGCAGCAGAAACTCGTGTTCGTCTTCATCTGCACAGTCCTCACAATAAAACGGATTATCTGTCTCATACATCTCTTCAACATCGAGATAGTCAGCAGGCTTTCCGCATACACAGCAAACAAATTCTGGCGGAATATTCCTTGCCAGAAGCCGAACCGGTTTTTTCTGTGCAGGACGCGTCGTCTTTGCAATGAACGTAATCACTGTTTCTGTTGTGCTTCCGAAATCATATTCGTGAATCAGCTGTGTTCCCTCTTCAAAAGTGTAGAGTTTCGTCGTCTTTTTGATTTCTTCGTAATTCCCGTAGGAAAACGTGCTCAGATGTCCGCAGCACTCCAGCCAGATCCTGCGAAGAAATGTGTCAACTGTCTTGAGATTTGAGCTAACAGGAACATCAAAATAGATCCAGTAGTCTTTATCGTATCTTCCTTCCGCTTTCAGCAGATAGCTTTTCTGTTCACATGTTGTATCAGTGTGATTTTTGAGCAAATGGTTTTTCATTGCCGTTTTGCCAAGTTCTTTCCCGCACAGAAAACAATTTCCTTTTGTAACTGCCATAACTGCCTCCTATATCAATGTGTTTTTAAATATCAATGACCAATCACGGTTTGAGAGAAGTTGCCGGCACAATAAATATACCTGACTCCGGATCTCGTATAATAGCTTCAAGATGACCGATAATCACACACATATACGCAGGTTTTTTCTCAACATTTTTATAAAACTTTTTCAGGCTCACAATCGCATCCTGGATACTCCCATCGCTCAATTTGATCTCAAAAGCTGCGTATTCGCTATTCTTAAATTCTACGATCGCATCAACCTCATCTCCGGATGCATTGTCCCTGAAGTGATATAACTGTCCCTCAAGATACTCTGCATATATCCGAAGATCTCTTTCAACTAAAGCTTCAAACATCAGCCCGAATGTTTCATGGTCATTCAGCAGTTTCTCAACTGTCAGATGAAGACTTGCGCAACTGAGCGAGGGATCCACTAAATGTCTTTTAGCAGATTTCCCTATTCTTGTAGATGAACGGTAATGCACACTAAATGCTTCCTGATTTGAAATCAGGAAAAGGCTTTCAAGTGCTCCGATATAGTCTGCAACGGTTGCCCTGCTCTCAATAAGTTCATTGCCGCTTTCATAATCTTCAATATCTTTGACCAGTGTCTTATTTCCAGCTACTGTAGACTCATGTCTTGAAAGGGTTCGTATCAGCATTCGCATCTTTTGCGGGCTTCTTTTCTTCGTTTCCCTTTCATGCATGTCTTTTGTAACAATTGCTTCTATATAGCTTTCTGGAATAATGCCAATGTCTTCGTCAGCCATATTGATATTCTCAGGCCATCCTCCACGGATGATTAAGCGTGCAATTTCATCCAATTCAACTTTCCTTACCCAGCCTTCCTTTATCTGGCCGTTAAGCATGGATAATAAAGATGCGTCTCCTGATGAATCTCCTGATTCATACAGGCTCATAGGATGCATGCGAAGCATTGTAATTCTTCCTGTCCCTGTATGATAGACTTTCTGTTCTCCTCTTTTTTTCTTTAATGAGGTTGAACCAGTGAGGATAAACTTTCCTTTATCATGGTCACTGTCACATTCATGGCGAACCGCATCCCATATTTCAGGAACAATCTGCCATTCATCAATTAATTGTGGGCGTTCTTTTGTAAAGATATATTTTGGATCAACAGAAGCTAAATTGAGCACGCTTTTTTCAGTTACATAGCTGACACTGTTGGCATGATTAAGGCTTGTCCACGTCTTCCCGCACCACTTGGGCCCTTCAATACAAACTGCTCCAAACACCCGAAGATAACGCGAGATTTTTTCATCCACAA
>JAFQZI010000033.1 GCA_017406005.1 Oscillospiraceae bacterium
GACGCTGGATACACTGCTTACCGCCAAATCTCTGCGGTGCCAGGATCTGGGCATCACTCTGACCTGTGTGGCTGACGGTGCGGAGCTCGACTTTATGAAACCCACCGACCTCAGTGTGCTCTTCGGGAATGCCCTGGACAATGCAATCGAAAGTGTTGAAAAAATCTCCAATCCTGACAAGCGCCTGATCCATCTTTCGATTGCCCGGCAGAAAGCATTTCTGCGCATCCGCGTTGAAAACTGCTACGAAGGAGAAATCAGCTTTGTGGGCGGCCTGCCCGCCACGGCAAAAGATGCGAAATACCACGGCTACGGCATGAAGAGCATCCAGAGTATTGTTGAAAAATACAATGGCTCCATGACCGTCAAGGCGGAAGACGGATGGTTTGAACTGCGCGTTCTCTTCCCGATCTCTTCCTGAAGCAGAAGCCGTTCTCCCTTGACAAACCACCCGGAGCTATGATATAAACCTATCAGTACAAGCTGAGCAGGCGCGGGAGCAGATCCCGAAGCCGGGCCCGATGGCAGTGGACAACAATCCGCAGGACAGCAGTTACGAAACCGTACTGCTACCCCTGCGGTTTTTCATTTTCATCCTTTTCCAAAGGAGTTACCGGAGCCATGGAACAGAATTCTTTTAAAGCGGTTGCCACAAGGGTGTCAACCGTGAGCATTATCATAAACCTGCTGCTGGCAGGGTTTAAATTCATCGCGGGAGTGGTGGGGCATTCCGGAGCGATGATCAGCGACGCCGTGCACTCTTCCTCGGATGTGATCGGGAGCCTGATTGTCATTATCGGCGTCCGGATGTCGGAAAAGGCCTCGGATGCGGACCATCCCTACGGCCATGAGCGGATGGAGGATGTGGCCTCCCTGATCCTGGCGGGGATCCTGTTCGTCGCCGGCCTGTCGATCGGGAAAGAGGCCCTGCTGTCCATTCTCGACGGCTCCTATCAGACGTCTGTCTCTCCCGGCATTCTTGCACTGGTTGCAGCGATCGTCTCCATCGTCGTAAAGGAAGGCATGTTCTGGTATACCTGGCTCAATGCCAAAAAAATCAGCTCCGGCGCATTGAAAGCGGAGGCCTGGCATCACCGCTCTGACGCCCTGTCATCGGTAGGCGCCCTGATCGGTATCGGCGGAGCCCTTCTGGGCGTACGCATCATGGAGCCGATTGCCAGCATAATCATCTGCCTGTTTATCCTCAAGGTTGCAATAGACATCTTCCGTGAGGCGACAGACCGGATGGTCGACCATGCCTGTGATTCTGAAACCGAAGAGAATATCCGCCGCTGTGCCGAAGAACAGGAAGGCGTTATAAAAGTGGATATGCTGCGCACAAGAGAATTCGGCCGGAAGATCTATGTGGATCTTGAGATTTCCGCCGACGGCAGCATAACGCTGCGGCAGGGGCACGACATTGCCCAGCAGGTGCACGATAAGATTGAATCCACATTCCCGAACGTAAAGCATATCATGGTTCATGTGAATCCGGCTGACTGAGGCGCCCGGAAACTGCACTTTAAAAGAAAGGCAAAATAAACAGAATATCGTTCTCTTTTTGATTGACATTTTCCTCCTCGCCCTTTATAATAATTAACAGAACATTGTTCTGTTAATTGAAAAGGAGGACGAACCCATGGAGTTTAAAACAGGGTACTATGAGTTCAGCAAGGACGTGGGAATGAATTTCCAGTTCAATCGCTTCTATTCTTCAGGGATCCTGGAGTATGAAGAGCTTATGGAGCTGGGAGAAAAGGCGACCGACTTTGTAAAATGGATCACCTTATTTACGGAAGCCGGAGAGAAAGCCGAGGCAGAGGGGAACCATCTGAAAGCCGCTTTGTGCTACAGGGCAGCGCAGTTCTATACGCTGAGTGATGCAACGGATGCACAGGGGAATTCTCTGAAAAAAGCCCTTTACGAGAAATGCATGGCGCAGTATGATGCTTATTACGGCACGATAAAAGATCTGAACTATGTCAGGGTCCCCTATGGGAAGGGCTATCTGCCGGTCTATTTCATGAAGCCTGAGAATCCGAAGGGGATCATCGTCCTTCACGGAGGATATGACAGCTTCATGCAGGAATTCCTTGCTTTTCTCCCTTATTTTGTGAATCATGGATACGAAACCTACTTCTTTGAAGGGCCCGGGCAGGGCGAAGTTCTGATGCGGTGCAGCATCCAGATGACGCCGGAGTGGGAGCACTGCACCTCAGCGATCCTTGATTATTTCGCGCTTGATGACGTCACGCTGATCGGCATTTCTCTGGGCGGCTATCTCGCACCGAGGGCGGCAGCGTATGATCAGAGGATCCAGAGAGTGGTCATGTTCGACCTGATTTATGACTTCTACGGTGCCATCACAAATAAGATGGGAGAAAAGAAAGCCCGGCTCTTTGATTATATGACGGCCCATCCGCGCAACATTCTCTGGAAATGGCTTGAAAAGAAGCTGAAGGAAAACTATTTCACGCACTGGCTCCTGGGGCAGGGCTATGCAATTTACGAAAACGTCCATACCCCGTGTGAATATTTCAACTGCATCAAGCAGTATAATACCCGTGAACTGTCGCCGATGCTGAAGCAGGATGTTCTGGTGCTTGCCGGTGCGAGTGATCTGTATACCATATATTACGAAGACCAGCTGAAAGCCCTCAAAAATGCCAGAAGTGTAACCGGGCGTCTTTTCACTGAAGAGGAATGCGCGGACCATCACTGCCAGATTGGAAACCTTCAGCTGGTGCTGGATACGATAGATAACTGGATAGGATCAAAAACAAATGGCGAGAAAAGCAATTCTTGAAGGCGGAAAAAGGGATGAAATCATCGCAGCCGCCGCACAGCTGTTCTTTACGGAGGGATATGAGAACACCTCTGTAAGGAAGGTTCTGGAAAAAGTCGGCGGTGAAGTGGGGATGTTTTATCACTACTTCAAATCAAAAGAAGAACTGTTCGACGTGGTTGTCGACAGGTTTTTCCGGCAGTTCGCTGTTGACTTTGAAAAGCTGATGGCATCCGTCCAATCTCCGGAAGATTTCATAGCGGTTTTTCTGCCCTTTTACGAGACCTCTATGGAAAAATACAGAATGGTCGAGGGCAACATGCACTGGACGATCCGCTTCGCCCTGCATGACAGGACTGTCCTTTCGTTGATTCCGTTTGTGGAAGAGTATCTGAGAAGGATCGGCTACCGGGGCAAGTATCCCCTGGATATTGCCGCAGCCAAACTGCTTGCGGATATCTCGGCAGCCATTCATTCGGAAAGCTTTTCCGGCATGGACGATGCCCGCAAGAAACTGCTTCTGATGCAGCTGCTCAGAGACAATATCGGCTGAATACAATAAAGCGTGAAAAAACAGAGTGCTCGGAAACGGCACTCTGTTTTTTCTGCTCTGCATGATCAATCAGTCGGTTGAGAGGAAGCTTCTGACAGCAGGCAGGGCTTTCCGCGCCTCGGTCCGCCCGATCTGATAGACCCGTTCCAGCTCCTCCGGATCATGCTCGGTACGGCTGATGCAAAGGCTCTCGGGTGGCCGGATCGTCAGGATCTCCTTCTGTTCTTCCTTCCGGTCGATCTCTTCCATCTGTCGGTTATAGACGCTGTGGCGGACAGACATGGCATCGGCTATTCTGGGCATTCGGTGCAGGGCAAGGCGCATCATCTGTAAATGCGACTCCTTTTCTTTCCGGTAGCCTTTCGGCTGCGTCAGAATATAGAGGTTCCTGTCATACCCCGCCTGCTCCATAAAGTGATACGGCACAGGCTCGACAATGCCTCCATCCAGCAGGCGGTAACCATCAACCTCAACAGAACGGGACACGATCGGCATGGAAGCCGAGCCGCGCATCCAGAGCATATCCTCCGGTCCGCAATCGCTGCATTTGTGGTAAACGATCTTCCCGCTGTCCACATCCGTTGCCCCGATATAAAACTCCATCGGGTTTTCCGCAAAGGCTTTCCGGTCAAACGGATCCAGCACATCCGGCAGCTCCCGATAACAGAAGTCTGCCCCGTACAGGTCGCCTGTTTTCAAAAGAGATCGGAAGCTGCAGTATCTGGGGTCTCTGCTGAACCGCTTGTTATAACGTATCGCACGCCCGATCTGTCCGGATTTAAAATTGCATCCGAAAACGGCGCCGGCAGATATTCCCGCTGCGCCGTCAAAGCTTATATTTTCTTCCAGCAGGACGTCAATCACTCCGCAGGTGAACATTCCCCGCATCGCTCCGCCTTCCAGGATAAGCCCTGTCTTCATCTCTCGCCTTTTCTTTCTCAGAGGGAGAAACTTTCTTATTTCTCTCTTTTTCTGAGCTTCGTTTTCTTCCCGTCCGGCGTCACAAGATAGGTGTTTTCCAGCACCTGTTCCGCACCGCGGCGCCATTCGGCAATATATTCCTTCCGGAGAGCATCCCGCTCGGACAGTTCCTCCGCAGTCAGTTCCCGTTCTTTGGCTAGCTTTGCCAGTTCATTGATTCGGTCCAGTTTTGTATTCTCCATCTCGTGAACCTCGCTTCCGCTCTGATCTGTATGAAGTTATTTTACCCGATCACAACTGTTTGTCAAGCAAAAGAAAAAAGCCGCCTGAGCATGAGAGCGGCTTTTCCCTTCTGAAAAAACTTTAAAGGAGTAGGAGAGATATTGGAGAGATGTAAACAAAGGAATGTATCAATGGCATGAATATATATACCACAGGTTCTGCATAATGTCAACAGAAAAATAATAAAAATTCAAAAACTTTTATAAAATCAATATTTTAGCCAAAATCTGCCGGAAACCGGCTTCTTCTTTCCCCTGTTTAGCCGGTCGGCTGCGCCTTTGTATTCAGATAACCACCAGCTCATATTCCCGGCTGCCGAGCCCGTGCTCTGCCGCCGCTTCAACGGTGTGAATGGCGTGCTTCTCTTCCATCCTGCGGATAAGCGCTGCCTTGCCCGGATCTTCCGCATTGACCACCGCATCATAGCATGCCTGGTCAAGGGCGACAGGATCTGCGGATGCGAATATACCGAGATCTGCCATTTCCGGTTTTTTCGGGTTCCCGTCACAGTCACAGTCTACACTCAGGTTATTCGCCACAGAGATATACAGCATATTTTCTGTGCCGACATAACTGATCACAGCCTTGCAGGCGTCCGCCATCGATTCAAGGAAATCATCCTGTGCAGCTGCCTTGTTCCACATTCCTTTTGCTGTCTGCGTCCTGCCTGCGGTATGGATATTGGCCTTGCCGTTTGAAGAAGCAATACCGATGCTGATATTCTTCAGCGCTCCTCCGAATCCTCCCATGGCATGCCCTTTGAAGTGAGAGAGGATCAGAACGGAATCATAATTCTTTAATCCCTCACCGACAATGTCTGCCTCCAGATGAAAACCGCCTTTGATGGGAATCGAGAATTCTCCGCTCTCATCCATAATCTCCACCGGAGCAATCTCTTTATATCCGCGCTCTTCAATGGCTTTCCAGTGCTTGCGGACATCCTGCCGGTTTCCGCCGTAGGCAGTGCAGCACTCCACCAGCGTGCCGTTCAGCTTCCCCACAAGCTTTCCGATCAGTTCCGGCCGCAAGTGATTGCTCTTTTTGCTTTCTCCGGTAGAGATTTTGACAGCTACCTTCCCCGGCAGTTCTCTGCCAAGTGCTTCATAGATCCTGACAAGGCTGTCGGGGCTGATTTCCTTTGTGAAGTAAACCTTTGAGCTTCCTGTGATCTTCCCTCCAGCCTCTTCTGCCTGCGCTTCTGTAAATGTATTGCCATGAAACAATGCAGCACCCGCAATCGCTGCAGCAGTGCCGCGGATAAAATCCCTTCTGCTGATTTCCTTCATTTTACCTGTTCTCCTCCCCTGTTCTTCGTATATGGTATTCCTGTACAGCTTTTCTTTGCCTGTTTGTTGATATTATAACGTACTTATCCTGTTTCGTCTATACGTTTTATCTCCATGTGACAAAAATTCCCCACTGTTCTCATGCCTGCCAATCACGGATTTTTGTCCTTTTGTCCCGCAACGAAATATTAGCAGGGACTGAGGGGCTTTCTTTTCATCTCCCTGATTATGAACAATTTATGAACATTTCAAATTATTCAGATAAGTCCCATTTATGGTACAGCACTGATGATAGCATATTATCGGCAATTGCAAAAGTGAAAGTCCGGAAAGAACAATTATTTACATAATGCAGTTGTCAATAATATTCAAACTGGAGGTATTTCAGATGCACGAAGTAAGAACGTCAGCAACGGAGACCGGAGAAAAGACGTTATTGGTGCCGGCCAATGTATTACCAATTACACTTTTCTGCTCCACCCAGATATGGAATCCCCAAAACTGCATATACCCTGTCGAAGTGAAAGTTGATGGACCGGATCAGCTCCGAACCGCTGTATGTTTCGACCACGTCTTTGTCAAATTCAAAGGCAACCGGAGGAGCAACAAAAATTTCGAGTATGCCGATCTGCTGGTGCTCGACTGTGACAACGACCATTCCGATGACAGCAAAGACTGGATCTGGCCGGATGATCTCTCTGATCTCATGCCGGGCGTTGCCTATGCCGCATATTCCAGCAGGAGCAGCAACATGCAGAAGGGTGACAGATCCCCTCGCCCGCGCTTCCATGCCATCTTCCCGATTGACCGCGTCACCAGTGCAGAAGAATATGCAGCGCTCAAGCAGAAAACTGCACAGCTGTTTCCGTTTTTCGATCACAACGCATTGGATGCAGGGCGGTTCTTCTTTGGCACATTCACCGAGGATGTGATCTTTCAGTCCGGTGAACTCAACCTCACACAGTTTCTTGCCTGTCAGGAAGAGGAGGTCTCTTCTCCTGAGGAAAAGAAGATCATTCGTGAAGGGCAGCGGAATACAACACTCTCCCGGGAAGGTGCAAAAATTATTAAACGCTGGGGTGACACCTCCGAAGCCAAGCAGAAATTCCTAGAACTTGCTGCCTGTTGTGATCCGCCCCTGCCGGAAAAAGAACTCGGGCAGATCTGGCACAGCGTACAGAAGTTCTACGTAAAAATCAGCGCAATGCCCGAGTATATCCCTCCGGAGAAGTACAATCTGCCTGCAGAGGAAGAGGAGAAGACGGAGGAAGAGAAAGAAGAATGGGAAGAACCAATTCCTCTGCTTGATGAAACACTGCCGGAATTCCCCGTTGATGCTCTCCCCGCCCCCATCCGGGACTTCGTGCTCGCCCTTTCCGAATCCATGCAGACTGCACCTGATATGCCCGCTGCCTGTGCTCTCGGTGCACTGTCTGTTTGCCTGCAGGGAAAGTATTCCGTCCGCATCAATGCGGACTGGCTGGAACAGGCAAATCTTTATACATTGGTAATAGCAGATCCTTCCGAGAAAAAATCTCCCTGCCTCAAACAGATGACTTCTCCGATTCTCCGTTTCGAAGAAACATGGAACAAGGAGCACGCGGATGAAATCTCACAAAGCCATCAAATGAAAAGAGTTTTGGACAAAAAAGCAGACAATGCGGAAAATGCTTGCGTCAACGGCAAACTATCAAGAGAAGAAATGGAAGTCGCAAGCAGGAAAGCCAGAGAGTTTCAGACAATCAATATGCTTCGCCTTTTCCTGGATGATGTGACACCCGAGGCACTCACTTCTCACCTTGCGGAACACAATGGTGTTGCTGCAATCATGTCTGCAGAGGGCGGCGTATTTGATAACTTTGCCGGCAGATATAACGGAAAGAATAATCTCGATACCGCGCTCAAAGCCTATTCCGGTGATCCTATCCGTGTAGACCGCAAAGGCCGTCCGTCAGAGACGATTCCCCACCCTTCCATGACCATCCTCATGATGATCCAGCCGGCAGTTCTCTCAACAATCATGGAGAATAAGATGTTCAAAGGACAAGGCCTGACAGCAAGATTTCTCTACTGCCTGCCGGAATCCAGGGTGGGGTATCGGGATGTCAACCCGCTCACAGTTCCTCCCGAGATTCGAAAATGTTATGAAGATCTGATTCTCCGTCTGCTGCAGGAAAGCATCTCAAAGAAAGCAGAAGAAATCGCCGTCTCCGCAGAAGCGGAAATGATTCGGCGGCAATTTGCAGATGACGTTGAACACAGGCTACTCGGAGATCTGGAAGAATTCCGTGAATGGGCGGGAAAAATTGTCGGCACTGCTATGCGTATTGCGGCGATCCTCTGCCTTGCGGAAACCCGGCCCGACGAACGCATCACCGATAAAGAAAACGCTGACCTCACCCATTATGAGATCAGCGCGGTGCAGATGATAAAAGCCGTACAGATTGCAAACTATTATATTGACCATGCCAAAGCAGCATTCCGCAAAATGGGCGTACAGCTTTTGAATGACCGATGTGATCGGGCAATCCAAATCATCAAAAAGCAACATCTTACACCGTTAACACTTCGTGATCTGATGCGTGCCTGCCGTTTCCTCCGTAACAAAGAAAAAGCACAGGAAGTCCTTGATCAACTGGAGATATATGGATACCTGAGCATGCGAAATCCCGAAAACCGCAATAAAGTCGGCAGACCGGGTGATACGCTCTATGACGTCAATCCCTGGGTTTTTGAAAGGATGTAGCGCTCAATTCCGGCATGAGCTTCTTTATCAGGACAAAAGGACAAAATTCCCCAGGTGCCATTTCCCTCTTTGCAAAATAATATTGTCCTTTTGTCGATACTAAAAAAATCTACAAAATGATTTAGGATCAACAGGCAGAGTCGTGAATCGTTGAGATAGTAGATGGAAAATGCCAGTAATGGCTAAGTGTGATTCTCATTCCTTCTTCGAAATGTCAGTGTATTCCCAATGATAACCATATGCCGTTTGGCATCTGCCTGCACAACACAATTGAATCAGTCCAATATCATCTTTTCCAATTGAATTTGCAGCTTCTTTCAATGTTTTGAAGTACCTACCTGTTTCAACCTATAGTACAGCGCGTGCCCTTGTTTTTCGCGGAGAGCAGTATGGGCATTTTCCATAACCCTTTATTTTGTTCCCAATAAAGGAGTCATACGCATTGTGGCAGACCGGGCATAGAAACCACACCTTTTTGCTATATCCCTTTGAGACTTGCGAAGGTAACAATTCTCCATTCAGATAGGGATGCCATTCTGCCGCGATGCTCTGGTGCGTGGTTGCCAAATCATTAAAGCCTACCCATACCAGATTTCCAGAACAATATGGGCACCCGCGACCGCTTGTTCTTGAATTTGGCGATGCTTCCCATTTATGGCCAAGACTGCATTTCCAATGAAAAGATTTATTCGTATTTGGAAAAACTTGAGACGGCAAGATTCCATCATTTTCCTCATAGTCCCATTCCGCAGCAATCAGAGGATAAAGAGTCTCCAAATCGTTTTTGCCCGGATTCAAAACCTGCCCGGCACACTGCTTACAGCCGGTTCCCTTTGTGCGATTTGAAACGAGTGCTTCATACTCATATCCACATTTAGAGCATTTCCAC
>JAFQZI010000034.1 GCA_017406005.1 Oscillospiraceae bacterium
CTTTGGTTATCACGGAAGAGCTGATGCTGTAGGCTTTTGCAAATTCCTGTGCTTTATCCTTTCCGGGGACCGGAGAGATCACTGTGCCGTCCTGGCGGACAAGCCAGAATTTCTGTCCATCACCGTCATCGACGACCAGGCCGCCGGAGACTTTTTCCATAACCTCCGGGGAGAGTTCATAAGCATTTATCTTGTTCTCTTTCATGTTCTGATCCTTTCTCCGCTGAGCGGTTTTTATTTTCAAGATAATAATACCAAAAGAATAATCACACAACTGTCACACTTTGTACCCAATATGACTGTGTTGTTTTATATTATACCGAAAAGAGGAATCTGTAAAGAAGGAAATCCTGTGGAACATTGATAATCTGGGCTAAAAAAGCACGTTTTTTAATAACGTTTTTCTTGATAAATTAGGAAGCATCCACTATAATTACTTCAGTTTATTTTTATTCTGCTACAGGCAGATAAGGGTAAAACAATATTTTGAAAAGGATGGTTTATGAAAATGGCTAAAAAAGAAATCTCCCGCCGCGAGTTTCTGAAGGGTTCTGCAGCAGCAGGCCTGGGGCTCGCGGCAACACTCGGCATGGGCGGTGCTCTTGCTTTTGCAGACGGTGCAACTTATAAACCCGGCAAGTATCAGGCAACCGCATACGGCAACCTGAGCTATGTCACGGTGGAATGCACCTTCAGTGAAACTGCACTGACCAATGTGGAAATCGTCTCCCAGAGCGAAACTCCGATCCTCTTCTCCATGGTTCAGGATCAGTTGATCCCGGCAATCATTGAGAATCAGGCTGGCGGCCTGGACGCGATCACCGGCGCATCTAATTCTTCCCGCGCTGTCAAGGAAGCGATTGCTGACTGTGTTGCACAGGCAGGCGGCGACAAGGAAGCATGGCTTGCAAAGGGCATCACTGCAACGGCAGGCGCAGATGAGACCTACGATGTAGACGTCTGTGTCATCGGCTGCGGCGGCTCCGGATTTATGGCTTCTATTACTGCAGGCCAGAAGGGTGCCAAGGTTCTCACCATTGAAAAGGCAAACTCTGTCGCTGGCGTCAACGGCATTAAGGTCTCTGGCCCGTTTGCAGTACGTACCAGCGTTCTGGAAGCAAAAGAAGGCGGCACCACGCTCGAAGTAGAAGACGTGTTCAACCATGTTATGAACTACACGCACTGGACGCCGAACCCGGCTCTGATGCATCGCTGCCTTGAGGAATCCAAGAATTCCGTCGAACAGCTTGTTGGCATCGGCTATGAGATGAAGGAAGTCAACTTCCGTTTTGAGACTCCGTTTATCGATGAAAAAGGCGGCTTCCATCTGATCACCAACGCTCTGGAAGATCGTGTTGAACTCTGGAACAAGGCACTTGCCGATGCAGGCGTTGAAGTGCTCTTCAACACCACGGCTACCGGCCTGCTGATGGATGGCGACAAGGCTGTCGGCGTGACGGCCCGCAAGGCTGACGGCACCAGTGTAACGGTCAATGCCAAGGCTGTGATCATCGCTTCCGGCGGCTACCTCGGCAACCGCGATCTGCAGGAGAAGTTCCTGAAGACCCGCAAGCTCAACGCTGCAGCAGGCGGCAACAGCCTCTGCACCGGTGACGGCATCATGATGGCCAATGACGCCGGCGCTGTTCTCAACAAGACCTTCGGTTACTGCCCGTGCGAATACGGCGGAACCAACTCCAAGGCTTCCCGTCCGGCAAAGCAGGATAAGTATGACCAGAACTATGCATTCAAGTTCGGCCTCTACGGCAACCTGCTTGTTGATCAGGAAGGCAAGCGCTTCATCAATGAAGGCCTCCTCTGCGACTACCCGATGAGCTACGGCTCCGAGCAGATCATCCTCAATGCCCCGTGGTACGGCATTGTTGACCAGGCATATGTGGACGCCATGACCACCCAGGGCCTCTACGAGTACACCATCGCAAAAGGCGCAGAGCCTGTCGTCGGCAAGTGGTTCATCGGTAACTACTTCAAGGGCCGTATCCTTGACAAGCTCCCCGAAGACCTCGAAGAAGGCATCCGAGAAGGCTGGGTCGCCAAGGCTGACACGCTTGAAGAGCTGGCAGAGAAGTTCGGTCTGACCGATTTGCCTGCAACGGTTGCAAAGTACAATGAGTACTGCGACAAGGGTGTTGATGAACAGTTCGGCACCAATCCGTGGTACCTCAGCAAGATCGAGAAGGGCCCGTTCTACGCAGTACAGTGCGAGCCGTCCGCATGGAGCACCTTCGGCGGCATCCGTACGGATGACAAGCTGCGTGCCCTCAAGCCGGACAATACCCCGATGCAGGGTCTGTACGTGGTCGGCACCGATAACGGTTCTCTCTACTACAGCCCGTACTATGATGTTCCGGGCTACTGCTACGGCCTCTGCGTTGACTCCGGCTACATTGCAGCCTGCGAGGCAACCGAGTACATCAAGTAAAACCCAGACAACTAAGCAAAACAGCAACCCCTCCGAGCTCCGGAGGGGTTGCAAGCGTATACAGGGTTTTCTTCAGAGGTTATTTGATGCCGAAGTATCTGGCGGCATTGTAGTAGCAGATGCCTTCGATAATCTTTTTGAGAGAGGCTTCGTTGTTGGGATATTCCCCGTTTTCGACCCATTTGCCGACCAGATTGCAGAGAATCCGACGGAAGTAATCGTGGCGCGGGTAAGAGAGGAAAGAACGGGAGTCCGTCAGCATGCCGACAAAATTGCCGAGAATACCGAGGTTGGCAAGAGAGGTCATCTGAGCCTCCATGCCGGATTTGGTGTCATTGAACCACCAGCCGGAGCCCTGCTGAATCTTGCCCGGGATTTCATCGGACTGGAAGCAGCCGATCAGACTGCCGAGGAGCTCATTGTCGGCAGGATTGAGGGAATAAAGAATCGTCTTCGGGCACTCGCCGGTAGCGTCAAGAGCGGAAAGGAAGTCGGCAATGCTGCCGCTGCAGCTGTTCTGGGCGATCATGTCAAAGCCGGTGTCAGGCCCCATCTTGGCAAACATGCGGGCATTATTATTGCGTTTGCAGGAGTAATGAAGCTGCATGGCAATGCCGAGCCGGTGATACTCTTTGCCGAGATGCATCAGGATTGCCGTCTGGTACTTCTCTGCTTCCTCCAGCGTCAGCGCTTCGCCGGCCATGGCTTTCTTGAAGGCGGCTCCGGCTTCCTGCATGGTATACTCTCTGAATGGGACATAGTCCAGCCCGTGGTCACTGGCGCGGCAGCCGAGGGAGGCAAAGTATTCCAGCCGATCTGTCAGTGCTTCGCAGACGCATCTGGCACATTTGATTTCTTTGCCGGTGACAGCCTCGAGCTTTCTGATGTAATCCGCAAAGCCGGGTTTGGTAATGTTGATAGCCTTGTCCGGGCGGAAGGAAGGGCAGACCTTGACAGAAATCGTCGGATCTTCGGCGATTTTTTTGTGCCATTCCAGAGTGTCGATCGGATCGTCGGTGGTGCCGATGAATGCCACGTTCGACTGCCTGATCAGGCCACGAACAGACATGTTCGGGTCATTGCGGAGCTTTTCTGCACAGAGGTCGTAGATACGATCGGCATTTTCCGGAGTGAGGGGTTCCTCCACACCGAAGAATTTGTGAAGCTCCAGGTTGGACCAGTGGTACATCGGGTTGCCGATAGCGAGTTCCAGTGCTTCGGCAAACTTGCGGATTCGAACTTTGTTATCAGCATCCCCGGTGATTTCCTTCTCGCTGATGCCGTTGGATCGCATCAGGCGCCATTTGTAATGATCGCCGAAGTAAGAGCCGTCGGGATTTTCACCTCCGAGCCAGACTTCTGCAAGATTGTCAAAACGGACATCCTCATATACGTCTTTAGGAGGGATGTGGCAGTGATAGTCTACCAGGGGGAGATTCTCTGCGTAGTCGTGGAAGAGATGTTTTGCAGTTTCGGTTTCAAGGAGAAAATCTTTGTCCATAAAGTCTTTCATATTTTGGAAGCCTCCTATAATAATTATTTTAAAATCTAATCATTTGCCGAGAATTCTGGCAACTTTCAGAATTGCCGTTTGGGTTTTGGAGTCGGGAATACGCCCGGCCATTACATCCTCCACCAGCTCGGAAAGAGGAACCTTTACCACATCCAGGAATTCACCCGGATCAAGGTGTTGCTCGCCCTGATGCAGTCCGCGCGCCATAAACATGGTGATATACTCATCGCTGTACGCCAACGCCGGATAGAATCCGCCGAGATCCGTCCATTCATCAGCTGTAAGCCCGGTTTCCTCCCGAAGCTCCCGCTTTGCGGCGGAAAGACGGTCCTCTTCCTTGCTGTCGAGCTTGCCGGCGGGAATTTCCGTGACAACAGTATCAAACGGATAGCGGTACTGCCGCTCGACGATGACTTCTTCCTGATCCGTCACCGGAATAACGCAGACGGCACCCACATGGCGGATGACTTCGCGAAAACTTTGTCTTCCGTCAGGCAGACGAACAGTGTCCCTTTTCACGTTCAGGATCACGCCGTCAAAAATATCTTCTGTTTTGATCTGAACTTCACGCAGTTCCTCGAGTTCTTTTTCTAAATCAAATGTCATTTTCCTTACCTGCCCTGATGAATTTTACAAAACAATTATAACATAGACTTTCTCTTTGAACAACGGGAAACTCTATGTTATAATCATTGACAGTTCAAAAAAGGGGAAATTGTCTATGGATAACGAACTTAATGAAAAACTTCTGGATTTTATCCATTGTTCACCGAGTGTGTTCCATGCCGTTGCAACTATCCGGGAAGAGTTGGTGGAAGCAGGATTTTCGCCGCTTTCCGAGACGGAAGCCTGGCATCTGGAACCGGGCGGCAAATACTGTGTGACGCGCAACGGGTCAAGCATTATTGCTTTCAAAATCGGCAAGGATCAGAGCGACTTCAGCTTCCGGATTTCTGCAGCCCACACCGATTCGCCTGCCTATAAAATCAAAGCGGTGCCGGAATTGAAAGGGCCTGGAGAAATGCTCCGGCTGAATGTGGAAGCCTATGGCGGGATGATTGATTCCACCTGGCTGGACAGGCCACTCTCTGTTGCAGGCCGTGTCTTCGTGAGAAACGGCAGTGCGGTGAAATCCAGGCTTTTCTGCACGGAAAAGGATGTTGTCCTGATTCCGAATCTTGCTATCCACTTCAATCGGGAAGTAAACAAGGGCTATGCTTTCAACCGGCAGATCGACCTGTGCCCCCTCTTCTCCGCGGGGGAACTGAAAGAAGGGGATTTTGACCGGATGATTGCTTCCAAACTCGGGATTGAGCCGGAGAACCTTCTCGCAAAAGATCTGTTTCTGGTAAACAGGCAGCGTGGATGCATATGGGGAGCAGCTGACGAGTTTATCTCATCCCCGCGGCTGGACGATCTGCAGTGCGCCTTCGCCACGCTGCAGGGCTTCCTGAAAACAGAGAGAAGAACCGGTGTCAATGTGTTTTGCTGCTTTGACAATGAAGAAGTAGGGTCCAATACGCGCCAGGGGGCCATGTCCACATTCCTGAAAGACTGCCTCGAGCGCATCAGCGCCTGTCTTGGATTGAATGCTGAGCAGCACCGCAGGGCGATTGCAGCGTCTTTTCTCCTCAGCGCGGATAATGCGCACTCCGTTCACCCGAACCACCCTGAAAAGACGGACGAAATGAACCGGTGTTTTCTGAACAGAGGCCTTGTCATCAAGGAAAATGCAGCACAGAAGTATACCACCGATGCCATGTCACGCGCTCTCGTCCGGGAGATCTGCACACGGGCAGGAGAACCGTATCAGCAGTTTGCCAACCGTTCTGATGTTACGGGAGGATCGACCCTCGGAAATCTTTCCAATACGCAGGTCAGCCTCCATGCGGCTGACGTAGGTCTGCCCCAGCTTGCCATGCACTCCTGCTGGGAGACAGCCGGGGCGAAGGACACACAGAGTGCTGTCAGGGTGTTTACGGAATACTTCCGCACAGAGCTGCACATTGAAAATGACGAAACATTTATGCTTCAGCCCCTTACTGAACAGGAAGGAGAGAAACCGTGAAATATCAGCTCA
>JAFQZI010000035.1 GCA_017406005.1 Oscillospiraceae bacterium
AACTGTTCCCCGATGTGGAATTTACTGAGTAGTTTGTCTACTCCAAGTCCGTCATATACGGCTGTATCCGGGTAGAAGCAGAGAAAGAAGTAAAAGGTATCATCCGTCTGTGCCGGATGTTCATAAAAGGCATCGTCCCAGTATCCTGCCCCCGCATCACAGCAGATGTGAAAGCAGGTTCCATCTGTATTATGCCCAATATGGCGTTCATCCAGCTCAAAGTTAATGTTTCCTTTGTCTGCCGGATCTTTTGTGTTGTAGTAGATCCGGTCAGGGAAAACGAGGATATATGCCCCGAAGGAAACAATCTGCTTTTCGCCTTCTGTCAGTCCATCATAGACGAGAGCATTATCATAGTAGAGCTTTCCGTCATCTACAAAGGCAAGCTTTTCCTTTGCCAGCATCCCGCCCGGATTCTGCATATGCCGGATAAGCCCGCGTCTTTCCCGGTTCCCGAAGAGCGGGAAATCCTTTGTGGAAAGATTCATCGTGTCGTAGAATTCCCCGTCTTTGATTTTCAGGTTGTGGTTGTATCCGGAGAAGGTATCCGTCACAAGCCTTTTCGTATTCACTTCTTTCAGAGTCGGATAGTATGGCATAATATTTCCTTTCCCGGTTTTCTTTTTGGTAGCAGTTTCAGCCATAATAAGCTCCTTTTTTACAGAATGGGGTCAGGCGTCCTGACCCCTGTTTTATCAGTTGGCGAGGTCGTCGGAGGCGAAGTAGCTCAGGGTCTCCACACGGGTGACACGCTCTTCATAGAGAATGGTCGCGCCGTTGGTCTCGAACTTGTAGCCGATCGTGCTGAACTGGTTCAGCGGCCCGCCGTATTCCTTGCCCTTCACGATCACTTCCAGTGTTCCGGATTCGCCGTCCGGGTCGACCATAGCGAACCCGTCCTTGCCGAAGGCATAGGAGAGGTAAACGTGCTGGCCGTTTCCGGCAGCGGATGCGGAGAGGATCTCCGTCCCGTTCGCATAGGTTCTGGCAGCGCCGTCCAGGGTGATCGTGGTTGTGGTGTTGCTGACGATGGTTCTGGGCTCCGTTTCCGTGCCGACGTAGACGAGCTCGCCCTTCAGGCAGTCGTCCTCCGGCAGTTCTTCTCCGGAAGTCAGCGTCACGGTGTTCCCGGCGGTGCCGAGCGCCTGGATCGTCAGCTTGCAGGGGGTGTCCCCGTCGGAGAGGTTTGCGCCCACAACAGGCGCGTCAGGGTTGGTGATGATGCGGATGCCGTGCAGCATGCCGACTTCGCCGTTGAAGATCTGTTTCACACCCTGTTCGGTGTATTTGGATACGCTTAGCCAGTCTTCGTTCTCACGAAGGTCATAGATCACGGAGGGATGGCAGACCATAGCGTATTCCCTGGTTCCTTCCAAGAAAGGCACATGGTTCTTCCTCATCGCCGTGAAGATTTTGTTGATCATGGTCGGGGTGAGATAATAAGTGCAGTCACTGTCCGCACCAAGATCCAGGCGGGAGGTCACCGGGGTGACGGTTCCGTCTTCCTCCACGGCATCGGCAAAGATCACGTTGGTGCCGGAAGCCAGCGCGTCACGGATCAGCATCTCATGGGTGGTGGCAGCGGATTCCGCCATTTCCTCCACGCATGCCATGATGATCGGGTCATGCCCGCGCATCTCAAGGATATCGGATACAGCCACATAGGTACCGTACTGGCCGACATTGGCCTTGATCGCTTCCATCCCGAGCTTCTGGCCGACAGGGATAACGCCTTCCTGCAGCTTGTCGCCTTTCTTGAAGCGGTTGATCTTGCGGAATTCGACGGTCTTGCCGTGGTTGCGCGGGAGTGCCTGGCGTTTGCCGAACTGCCCGTACATCAGGTTGGTTCGGTAGCCGTGCAGGAGGTCTGTGTCATAGAATTCCTTGACTTCCGGAGCAAGGTTGTTGTTTACCGGATCGGGCGCACCTGCCACACCGGTAATGGCGTTTACGTTATAGCTGCCCTGCACTCCGCTGTCCATGACGTTGACCACGTCCGTCGCAGCGAAGAACTGCAGGTTCAGCTTGATTTCATTATCTAAAAGACAAAACATAATATTTCTCCTTATCCAAATTTGTATCTCCCGGCAGCGACCTGCTTTTTCACTTCGGCGAATTCCTCATCGGTCATCTCGGAGAATTTCTTCTGCGGGATTCCGGCGGTGTTTTGCCGGGTGTTCTGGTTCTCTTCCGGAAAACCCTTATTGCTTGCAGCTGCACCGGCATAAGCCTTTGCCACATTTCCGGCAGCTGCTTGAATTACATCGTTGCCATACAGAGCAAGATATGCCTGTTCCACAGTCATGCCGTGGCCGTTCTGGAATGCCTGCGGGCTGATGTAATACTTGAAAGCCTGGTTTTCTATAGAGATTCTTTCACAGAAGAACAGATTTCCAATATCAAAAAGCATATCGACTCCGTCAATTATGCCGATTATATTTACTGTATGATCTATCTTGGCTTCAGACCTTCCGAATTCCTTGCTCTGGATATTTCTGATTACGACAAAAAAAATCATTATTTCAGAGCCGGTGCAAAGACAGAGGCCGGTATCAACCGTGTCGTAACGATTTCACCAAAAATACTTCCTGTAATAAACAGAATTGCAGAAAGCAAAGATTCCGGTGCCTTTTTTGGCGATAAGGAAGGTAAGCATTTCAATCTGCAGTATTTCACAGAGAGTTGTTTTTATCCGGCATTGGAATCCTGCGGTATTGAAAACCCGATAGTTGAGATATCCGGTGGAGTGAAACGCCACAAGTATACCCCTCACAGCTGCAGGCATACCTTTGCTACTCTCATGAAACGCGTTGAAGGTCCCAGTAAGGACAAGCAGGAACTGATTGGTCACTCCTCCGAAGAGCAGTTGAAATACTATCAGGACGTGGAAATCGCTGATCTAAGGAGAATCACAGATTTAATATAAAAAAATCCCTATTCCTGTCCGGTTCCTGTCTACTTAGTTTTCGACAAAATTATAGGCTTTTTCTTAATAACTATTTAGCCTATAAAACCAACAAAAAAGCTCCAAGATCATCAGATCTTGGAACTTTTTTAAGTCCGAGTGGGGCGATTTGAACGCCCGGCCTCTTGAACCCCATTCAAGCACGCTACCAACTGCGCTACACCCGGATTTCTTTAGCTTTGTTAATATAGCACAATTGAAGCAGAAATGCAACTATTTTTTTGAAGCTCCAATCCTCTTTAGAAATAAGAATCCTGTTTACTGACAGCTGTGTTGTCATGAAAAGAAAAACAGTCCGCAGTAAAGAGAAATCTCTCCACTGCGGGCGATAATTGTATTTACTGCTGTCAGGAAGGGCAATACTACATTGATTCGGCAAGATTAGATATGACCTGTTCGATTTCTTCCCAGTTATGGACACGAATCATTCCATGCGCTTCCGCATCATAGTTTTTGTTATGCGGCGCTGTCATCAGGATTTTGATATAATCCCCACCTTCGAGATTATGAATGCCGTCGTCGATAAGCACATCTCCTTTGATCATCTGCTTGTTGCCTGTGATAATAACCTGATCCCATGAGAGAAACGGAAAATAACGAAAAAGGACGTCGTGCATTTTTTCGGGGACAGATTCATGCGGCGTTGCCGTCACGATAAAGACTCTGTGCCCGGAATCCATCAATCGCTGCAGAGCTTCTGCAGCCCCCGGAATCGGTTCGACTGTGCTCCAGAATCCGGGCTGCATGGGGATGGAATAAACCTGCTCCCAGGTTAATCCGGGATATGCCGCAGAAACATCCCAGGATAGAACGTCATCATAGGATATATTCCGATGAAACTGCTCATTTGCTCCTTTTACCCATGCTTTCAGCAGATACTCGACTGTGTCATCCATATCGACAAGAATTGTCACGTTTTAATATCACCTCCGGAGCGTCTTGAAAACAAGGGATAAAATGGTTTGATCTCTGATATGGAGAAAGAGCAGAGATCAATCAGAACTGACTCTTCCTTTTTCCTCAAATCTTTTTCTGTATTTTCCAAGTGCCTGGTTCAGTGCGGCTTCCGGGTTGATGCCCATCTCTACGCAGAGAGAAAGAATGGAAAAAAGGCAATCACCCATCTCTTCCTCTGTTTCCTGTGTCAGGGAATAGGTAGTCTTGCCATATTCGGTAGAGGACAATATTTCTTTCCCGAGTTCTCCGACTTCCGAGACAAGATCGATGTATCTGGCAACTGCAGAACAGTGAAGATTATATTGATCCAGGAAAGATGATATCATTGAATCCATAGCACGCCTTTCCGATTTCAGCCTTTGTAATTCCGATGTGTCGACACCATTTTACCATATAACATCGACATGTCAACAGAATATCCCCGGTGTTGTTGGCATGTTGTGGTTTAATTAACTATCTCGTCCTTTTTCTCTTTACTGCAGGCAAATCCCTGTGTTATAATAAAAAACACAATGTCAAAGAAGTATAAAATCAAAAAATGGAGGATAATATCATGAAAAGAGTATTATGCAGCGGTATGTTACTGTCAATGCTCCTGTTGGGCTGCACTTCTGCAATGGCTGAAAACTCGTTCTCTGGTCACAGACTTCTCTATCAGGGGCACGGAAGCCTGCGCATTGTCACAAATGAAGGAAAAGTAATATATGTGGATCCCTATGCAGGAGAGGGATATGATCTGCCCGCTGATCTGATTCTTGTCTCTCACGCACATCCGGATCATACCGCTGTTAATCTGATCGGAAACAGGAATGAAGGCTGTCAGGTTATCTATTATAAGGATGCACTGGTCAACGGAGAATACAAGACATATGATCTGGGTTATGCGACGGTTGAAGCCGTCCAGGCAGGAAACAACCCCAATCATAATATCAAAGAATGCGTAGGGTGGCTGATTACACTTTCAGACGATGTCTCAATCTATGCTACCGGGGACACTTCCACGACCGACCAGATGGCGGAACTGGCTGATCGTGATATCCATTATGCTTTTTTCGTGTGTGACGGCCGTTATAACATGGATATGGACGAAGCGATTGCCTGTGCAAAGCTGGTTAATGCTCGCCACAGCATTCCTTATCATATGGCTCCAGGTGCTCTCTTTGACCGGAATCGAGCGGAACTGTTTGAAGTTCCGAATCGACTGATCGTTCCGGCAGGGGAAGAAATTGTTCTGGAATGATGCCGACGGCCACTTTTCACGGCCGGATGTATTGGAACCGATTGTCCATGAAAAACAGGATCCTCCTGATATTTGTCTTCCTGCTCTTTACCGTGTCCGCTCTGCTGTTGATTCCTGAAATCCTTGAAAAGACTGACGGCAAACAATTTCAACCTCTTTCTCAGCCTGATTTAGTCTCGGTACCAGAGTGTACCCACCCTGCCCATAACAGGGAAACGCAGCTGTGTGATACATGTGGCAAGAAAGTGTGTCATGAATACTCCAACGGGATCTGCCGATGCGGAAAGAAGATGACCTTTACTACGGATTATTTTGATCCGGATTTGTGGAATGACTGTGAAGAGAAGGGCACAATAGAAACGTTGAAATATGAGACGAAAGATATACACGGGGATCTTCACGTCAAGCAAATGGAAGTTTATCTTCCATATGGATACAATTTTCAAACAAAATACAATGCCCTGATACTTCTGCACGGAACCGGGGGAGATGAGCATTACTGATTCAAAGAACGTGGCTATGCCTATCCATGGGGAGACAGCCCCTGGAAGGTGTTCTCAAATGTCCTGGACAATATGATCAGCCGGAAAATCTGTCAGCCCGTAATTGTGGTTTCTCCCACGTATTATTTAAATGAGGAAGCCCGTGAAGAAGGGAATCATTTCGAAGATGATATTCAGCAGATGCGGTTTGAAGTGATTAAGAATATTCTTCCAGCCGTTGTAAACAGATATTCCACGTATGCTGCGGGCTCTGATTATCTATCTCTTTGCAAAGCTCGTGACCATTTCGGCTTTCTGGGAGCAAGCTATGGCGGGATGCTCTGCTGTAATGCGATTCTGACCTATGATATCGATGTTTTTTCATGGATCGCTGCAGTTTCCGGATTATATGCGAATGTTCCGGAAATGAACAGAATCTGGGATGATCTCGGATTTGAAAATCTGAATATAAATTCCCTTTATACATCTGCGGGGGATAATGACATGATGAGGGAAGACACGGAAGAAAGTTATGCAGCACTTTTAGAATTCAGTACAAAAGTTTCCGAACAGAACAGTGTCTATGTTTTGGTCAAAGATGCTGACCATGAAGAACGAGTATGGGATAATGCCGTATATGACTGCCTTCAGTATTTCTTCGGAGGAGTTTAGCATGGTAGTACGGAAATCTGAACTGCGTGTAGAAGCGATAAAAGCCAGGGAATCGCTCACTGCTGAGGAACGTGCCGAGAAATCAAGGCAAATCTGCAGCAAGATCCTTCAAACCGCAGAGTATCAGAACGCACAAACGCTTATGCTGTACAAGAGCGTTCGGGGGGAAGTGCAGTTAACAGATCTGGAAACGGCATGCAGGAAGGACGGTAAAAAGATCGCTTATCCGGTTTGCATTGCAAACCGAGCTATGCTGGCTGTGAGCGGTGAGAACTGGAAAAAGGGAAGCTTTGGAATTCCGGAGCCTGATCCGGAAAGCGGGGAGATTCTTTCGCCGAAAGATCTTGACCTTATCATCTGCCCCTGCGTAGCATTTGACCCGCAGTGTTATCGCCTGGGAATGGGCGGAGGGTATTATGACCGATTCCTCTCAAAACTCGGTTGTGAAGTGAAAATCTGGGGTGTTGCTTTTGAGCTGCAGCAAGTTGATTGGATCCCGGCAGAGCCATGGGATGTACCTCTCCGGAGAATCATAACGGAGGATAAGATCTATTACAATTCTGCGCAGCCGGAAGGATAAACATCAGCCCACAGCAAAGACCAAGATTCTCTGCTGCGGGCTTTTCTGTGCTTTCTCAAATTCGGCAATTGTCAAAAATCGGAGATTAATTGAAAAGACGAAATACTGATAGTGTCAAGATAACTCAGAGGTTAGTCTTCATCCGGATAATCAGGCAGAATAAATTCCTCGGGAAGACTGATGGAGAGCCTGGCTCCGCCGTCAATGAAGGAAAAAAGATCATTGCTTCCTAATTCCATCGTGCCGTCAAGAGATCCGTCCTCGCTGATGGAAAAAGCCCAGTCCGAATATGCTTCTCCTTCTTCTCCGGAAGTGAACAGTTCATGTGAACGTATCACCTGGACCCGTTGCGGGTCCATCTGGAAATAATACAGAGTGGATTCATCACCGTAAGGATATTCAAATGCAAAGGAAAACTCCCCGTGGTTCTGATGATCAGCAAACCCGCTGAAAGATTCCTGAACGTATCCGATAAACGATTCGATATCTTCTTCCGGATGCTGCTCCTGATAATAAACCAGTGCATTCTTCACATTCAGGAAAAGATCGTAGTAGTTTTCATCTGCCCAGAGATCAACCATTTCCTCTGCAGAATCGTCATCAGATCCGTCATAGAGGTTCAGGTCATCAAAAGCTCCCCAGATTCCATCCTCTTCAAACAGCTGGTATAGCCTGTTTACCTGGTGTTCCAACGGCTTTTTCAGATAGGTCAGGGTGGCAAGCAGGGAATAATGAAGGCTCTGATCCATATCGGAAGCAGTATCCATATTGGAGAAAATATCATGCAGGATAACCCGAAGTGAGGTTAATCGATCGGCTATATCTTTTACCAGTGCTTCAGCGGAGGATACGGGATCTTCAGCGTAATCATCCTTCTCAGTGTCACGAGCCAGCGATTTCATTCTTTCCTGAACTTCGAACAAATCGGGAAACTCATAGCGAAGGAAATAGTATTCTTCTTTTTTATCAGCTGCGGGAAAGCCATGATCGAGCAGCTGCTTTACCATGTCCAGCCCGGTTCTTGCATCATAAACGGTTTGGCGAACGACGGAATACAATTCATCACGATTTTCGGAATTCATATCTTCCTCCGTAAAATAGTAATCTGTATGAGGCAATATTGTTTCTGTAATCATTATACGGTGCTGCAGTCCTGATGGCAAGCTGTTTTTGCGATAATCATCCAAAACTTGCCCTTTTGAGCGGGCAATGATATACTCTTACCAATACTCAACGGTTAGGGGGAATTCATATGGAATTCAAAATGACCACTCTATTCTTTTTCTCTTTCACTGTATAATGGAGGTTGCCGATGTCAGCCAGGAAAAGCAGACGGAAAGAACCGCCGACGCATATCGAAACGGAATACGGCTATATCCAGATCGAGGACACAACGATAGGCGGTGAGCCTGTTCGCTATTATCGCCATAATGGGGCTTATTCCTCCGGGACTTTTTTGCGGGAAGAGAAAAAATACGAGCTGTTATTTGAATATCCGAAAAAATATGAAGAAGCCTTCCGATTCCTGGAGATCAAGAACGCTTTGATGATCGGCGGAGCAGCCTACCAGTATCCCCAATATTATATCAGCCACCATGACGGCAATATGGATGTTGTCGAAATTGCTCCTCTGGCGGAACAGATAGCAAGGGAATGGTTCTTCCTGGAGGATCTGTATCAGGACTTTGACCTGTACAGCAATCACCGCCTCAACTGTATTACGGCAAATGCACGGGATTATCTGGCATCGACGGATAAGGTTTATGATGTGGTCTTCAATGATGCGTTTACCGGTTCTTCACCGGTACCAGAACTTGCGACATTGGAGGCTGCAACCGCGATTCGGGAACATCTGATCGATGGCGGAATTTACATGTCCAACATCATCGGATCTACCATCGGGAAGGACTCCGAATTTTTGAAAGCGATGGTAGTCACCACAAAGCAAGTTTTTCGGTATGTGCATGTTCTGTATACCGACCCTGAGGACCGCAGCGGGCTGTACCGAGGCAATTACATGGTTCTGGCGACCGACAGGGAGGTCGACCCGACAGGCAAAATCCGTTATCACAGCAGCCGTTATGATACGATCCTGACCGACGCAACGGTTTAAAACCCTTATCTAATCCCTACTTTTATGCCTGCTGAAAATATATTTCAATTATGTTGACATTTTTTACAATATTATGTTGACATTTTGTAATTAATGTGTTATTATTTCTTCACGTTCCGAGGAGGGCTTTCACACTTGCTCGGGAAACAATACTCTCTTATAAAATGGAGGGAGAAAAATGAGCGTTGAGAAGCAGGCACAGAGTCGCGGATTCAAGATCGTAGGACGCCTTTACCGATACGATGACCCTGTACAGTCAAAGCGTTTTATATGCTACATGGACGAAGCAGGAAATGAGTACATCATGTATCGCGGTGTATTGACGATCATTTCCGCTAACGGGGAAGTCTTCTGATAGAAACCGGAAGAACAGAGTAAGCTCTCTATGTGAGGTATGTGGAGGTCATTTTACCACAGGACTCATATAGGGAGCTTTTCTGAAGAATAATATTGCAGATACGGTTATGTCAAATAAGAAAGGCAAAAGCGATGAATATTCTTATCCTGAATGGTTCACCGGCGGGAGATGACAGCATTACGCTGCAGACGATGCTTTATATCCAGAAGTATTACCCGGACCATACCTATGAGCAGCTGAATGTCGGGAGGAAGATCAAATCGATCGAAAAAGACTTTTCTCCTGCAAAAGACTTGCTGGAAAAGGCGGATCTCCTCATGTTCTGCTATCCTGTATACACTTTCCTGGTACCGTCGCAGCTGCACCGTTTCATCGAGCTGATAAAGGAATCCGGAATCCGGCTCGACGGGAAGTGTGCGACGCAGATTTCCACCTCAAAGCATTTTTATGACACGACGGCGCATGAGTTTATCCGGGAAAACTGCGCAGATCTTCATCTGAACTTTATCCGTGGCTTGTCTGCGGATATGGAAGACCTTCTCGGAAAAAAAGGGCAGAAGGAAGCGTTAGACTTTTTCCGGTATGTGCTCTGGGCGGTTGAGAACAAAGTGTTCTGCCCCTGTACGATGCCTGCGGCAAGAGCGGAAGCTCTTAAAAGTGCGGATATACCGGAATCAACTCGCGTCCAGTCTCAACAGGGGCAGATCGCACTTGTGGTTGACCTGGATGGGGAGAACGAAGCTCTCCGTGCGATGGTTGAGCGTTTTATGCGGGTATCACCGTATCCCTGCAAACTTGTGAATCTCCATGACTTTCCGTTTTCCGGCGGCTGCCTGGGCTGTTTTCACTGTGCCTCAGACGGGACCTGCATCTACAAGGACGGGTTTGCCAGCTTTCTTAGGGAGAACATTCAGGGGGCAAAAGCCACAGTCTACGCTTTTACAATCAAGGACCATTCCATGGGCTACCGGTTCAAGCTCTACGATGACCGGCAGTTCTGCAACGGCCACCGGACCGTAACAATGGGGAAACCGGTCGGATATCTCGTTGACGGACATCTCAGCGAGGAACCGAACCTTCGGCAGCTGATCGAGGCCAGAGCGCAGGTTGGCGGGAATTATCTGACAAGAATTGCCTCTGACGAGTCAGACCCTGACCGCGAGATTGACTGCCTGTCAGCGGAACTGGAATACGCGATCCAAAATGACTATCAGCAGCCGGCAAACTTCTACGGGGTCGGCGGCATGAAGATCTTCCGCGACCTTATTTATACCATGCAGGGCATGATGAAAGAGGACCACAGATTTTATAAAAAGCATGGTTTTTATGACTTCCCGCAGAAGAAGAAAGGGATGATTCTGGGGATGTATCTTGTGGGGTCTCTGATGAACAATAAGCGGCTGAGCAGGAAGATCGGTGCGAATATGACCAAAGGGATGCTGATGCCGTATAAGACGGTCATCAACAGGACCGGAACAGAAAAGAACCCGAAAAAGAAGCAGATCAAATCTTAAAAAACGGAGGAACCACATGATTCACTGCAGGCGATTGCTGATGTTCATTACGGCTTTTTTGCTTTCATCGCTTTGCATCTCTGCCTATGCGAATCCGTTTGCTCTCGCTGAGGGGACTGCGGAGCCTTTCGCAGACGGCTTCGATCTGTGCGGCACCCACTATTCCATAGATGTGGAGGAAATTGATCTATCCGACAGATCCTTACTCGATGCAAAGGATATCGACATACTCAGGCAGATTGCTCAGTACACCAAAAACCTGAAGAATATCAATCTCGGGACTGAAAACACCTCTCCATACAGCTGGGAAACGATTTCACAATTGCAGGAAGCTCTTCCCGATAAGCATATCTCTTACAGCTTCAGCCTTTACGGAGAGCCGATGACCCTGGATACCGAATATATTGATCTCAGAAAGATTAAAGTGGACGATGACGGGGCTGCCGTTATGGCTGCTCTTCCGTGTATGAAAAAGTGCACCTATCTGGATATGGACCAGAGCGGGGTCGACAATGAGCATATGGCCATTATACGGGATGCTTTCCCTGATGTAAAGGTTGTGTGGCGTGTCCGTTTCACCAATATGGACTACAGCTGCCGGACCGATGTGAAGACCATTTTATGCTCTCTGTGCGGAATAGGCCTTACCGATGATGAATGCTGCAAGCCGCTTACCTATTGCACGGAACTGGTAAATCTTGATGCCGGCCATAATAACAACATGAGAACGCTCAGTTTTCTCAGGTATATGCCGAACCTGGAAGTCTTCATCACGTACAACAATTACCTGCGCGATGTGGACGACCTTGTTTACTGCAAGAAGCTGAAATACCTGGAGCTGTTCGGAAGCTCGATGCATAACATTGATTCGATCGGAGAGCTTTATGAGCTGACGGATCTTCAGATCGGATATTGCTACAATCTGAATGACATTTCACCAATCATCCCGGCGGACCGCGTCCCGAAGCTCCAGCGCCTATGGCTGACACCGGGGAATATCCCGCAGGAGCAGATCGATGCCTTCAAGAGGAATCATCCGGATTGTGTAGTGAATGATACCGACAATTCAGTCGGCTGGTACTGGCGCTTTATTGATCCCATCCATGAATACAACACTCCCGAAAACAGGACTCCTGCCTATCAGAAGATCGTTTCGATCTTCCATTACGGAACGGAAAACTACCTGAACTACAGCTTTTCCACAAGTGACCCCTATTACACGACGCCGCATGGCGAGCTGGTCGTGGGGGAGCGGGTATCATGGTTTTACGGATAATTCAGGGAGTCAGGAAATAATTTATAGTTTTGTGACACTTTTGTGCTGTTTTGTATGGTATACTGGACTCAGCAAAGAAGAAGGAGGCAATAAACATGAAAGAACTCAAAGATTTCGAGCTGGAAAAAGTATCCGGCGGGACCGTTCACCCGAATCCAACAGATCCCAAGCCGGAACCGCCCACACCGCCTACGCTGGTAACAAAGGATTATGAGAACGAAAAACTGATAAAACCGATAAAACCGTAAACAGTCGTTGGGAGCATCCGTTTGGATGCTCCTTATCCTTTTCTGCAGTGTTTTGCTTGTTTTCAAAAAGCTTTTATGATATTGTATTTTCAGAAAAAATGATGAAACAGGAAGCGGAGGATTTGAAAAATGAAAAACAAATTGGCAGAGCAGCTGCACAAAAAGGAAAAACCGCTTGGGATCTTCATTGACACGGCAAGCAGTTATGTCGTCGAATGCGTAGGGCGTACAGGTTTTGATTTTGTGATCATAGACAACGAGCATTCGCCGGTGGAAGCGGAAACCAGTGCGGATCTGATCCGTGCTGCTGAATTGTCCGGGCTTACGCCGCTTGTGCGGGTCAGGGAGAACTCCCGGCCGGCAGTCCTGAAGGTCCTGGATGTGGGAGCGCAGGGGATTGTCGTTCCCAATATACAAAGTGCGAATGAAGTGAGAGAGCTGATCTCTTACTGCAAATACAAGCCGGTGGGGAACAGAGGCTTCTGCCCGAGCAGGAAGGACGGCTGGGGCTATGACCTCGGCATGAACGTGTCGGATACCATGCGGTATTTTAATGAGCAGGTTCTGCTGATCCCGCAGTGTGAAACGGCCGGCGCACTGGAAGAAATCGAATGTATTGCAGATCTGGACGGTGTCGACGGGATCTTTATCGGGCCATATGATCTCTCTATTGCTATGGGAATTCCCGGTGAATTTGAGAATCCCGTTTTTCAGGACGCATTGAAAAGAATCCTGTCAGCAGTTCACCGGAGCGGGAAATTCTGCATTCTCTTTACAGGAACTGCCGAAGGGGTTGTGGACGGTTTTCAGAAAGGATATGACGCCATGACGTATTCTTTGGATGCCGGCCTCCTGATCGACTGTTTCCGGGAACGGGTCCTGAAAATAAGGGAACAGATTTGAAATAAACAGAAACCATGGCTTTGTATGCAATCGGAGATCTGCATCTCCATTTTCAGACAGAAGTAAAAGCGAAAAACCAGATAATAGACCGAACCTGGAAAAACCATGAAGAAAAATTCAGGAAAAACTGCGAGGAACTGATACACCCCGAGGATACGCTTGTCCTAGTCGGCGACCACAGCTGGGGGCACAATCTTTCGGAATGTGAGCAGGATCTTCAGTATATCATCGACCTTCCCGGCAGAAAGATCCTCCTGCGTGGGAATCACGATATGTTCTGGGATGCAAAGAAAACTCCTCTGCTCAACCAACTCTATTCCGGCAGGCTCGAATTTCTTCAGGATAACTTCTTTAACTATCGCGACTACGCTCTGGTAGGGACGAAAGGGCATTGTTTTGAAGGGCCGTTTTATCTGAACCGTCGGGGCCAGATCATTGGCTGGGATGAGAAACAGGAAGAACACTCCAAAAAACTGGTGAAGCGGGAAATTGAAAGGCTGCGCATTTCTTTAGAAGCCGCAAGAAAAGCTGGTTTTCGAAAGACCATACTCTTCCTGCACTATCCGCCGACGAACATTCTGGAGGATGACAGCCCGTTCACAAGAATGGCGGAAGAATACGGTGCGGAGCAGGTGATCTATGCGCACAGCCATGGGGAAGTTCGTTTTTATGACAGTATTCAGGGGAAAAAGAACGGCATCCGATACAGCCTTGTCTCGGGGGACTATCTGAAATGGAAGCCGATAAAAGTTCTCCCGTAGCAGAACAACTATAGAAAAGGAGATCATGCAATATGTTTGAGCTGGTTCGGTTAACAGAGAATTGCTGCTATATCGAAAGCCCCGCGAAAATCGGGCTTGTGCAGCTGAGCGGTTCCGATGTCTGCCTGATTGACAGCGGAAATGACAAGGATGCCGGTCGTAAGGTGCGTCAGATTCTGGATGCAAACGGATGGAAACTGAAAGCGATCTATAACACGCATTCCAATGCAGACCATATCGGCGGAAATCGATATCTTCAGGGGCAGACGCACTGCAGGATCTTTGCTCCGGGGATCGATTGTGATTTCACCAGGCACCCGATTCTGGAGTCCTCTTTTCTGTACGGCGGTTATCCCTGCAAAGACCTCAGGCATAAGTTCCTTCTTGCGCCGGAGAGTGATGCGGAAGAACTGACTGCCGATACCCTTCCGGGCGGATTTGAAATGATTCCGCTCCCTGGCCATTTCTTTGATATGGTTGGCTTCCGCACGCCAGACGATGTTGTTTTCCTTGCTGACTGTCTCTCCAGCAGGGAGACGCTGGAAAAGTACCAGATCGGTTTTATCTACAATGTGGCTTCTTATCTTGCAACATTGGAAAAAGTAAAGCAGATGAAGGCAAAAATCTTCGTGCCGGCGCATGCAGCCGTAACGGAGGATATCACCGGCCTTGCCCAGTATAATATCGACAAAGTGCTCGAAATTACAGAAAAAATCCTGCAGATTTGCTCCGAATCCCGGTGTTTTGAAGAAATCCTGCAGAAGCTTTTTATTGCGTATTCCCTGACCATGAATTTTGAGCAGTACGTGCTTGTCGGCAGTACGGTGCGCTCTTACCTGTCATGGATGAAAGATACCGGAAAAGTCGAATGCATCTTTGAGAATGGAATGCTGCTCTGGCATAAAGTATAATGAAATAAAATTGAAAGAATTTTGAGAATAATTGAAGTTTTTGCTTGACTTATTCGGATGATAGTAGTATATTTAGATAACAAAATGGCTACAATAGTATTGTTCTTTTTTGAACTCAAAATTCTTTAAGGAGGCATCCCCATGGTCACTGCAGCGGCGAAAGATATCCAGGCGGATATGAAAGAATATTTTGATCGAGCCTGTAAAGGGGAAGATGTTTTTGTCCCGAGAAGCGGGAATGAAAATGTATTTATCATTTCTGAAAAAACATATAATCAGCTGCAGGAAGCCAGGAAAACGAGCGAGTTTTTATCAGGGCTTGAGGATTCTTCAGAAAACAGCCGCAACAGGGAAGTCCTTGCAAGAAGCGTTGAAGAATTGAGGCTTGTCTGAACTGCTTTAAGGAATTATTAATCCCAGCCCTCAGATGAGGAGCTGGGATTTTTTCTCATCGAAATCGGTTGGTTTCCGGATCATAAAGGTAGCCTATTGCCTCAAGCGGTATTGTGATCTGAGGCTCTTCCGCATCCAGACCCTCACAGAGTTCACTGAGGGAGGCATATTCATCCCGCAGCTTGGTGTTGATATAGCTTAAAAGAATAACCGGATCTGCGGGCAGTTTGCTGTTTGCCATGATATTTTACCCTTTCCTGATGATATAGCTATTCAGTACTATAGTCCTAACCCTATATAGCTCGCGACGGAGCACTGAAATTAAGTACAACGTTCCCTTCGCGAGCCATAGTTTGTACTAATCTCGAGGTGACTGACTAATAGCATTATACCAGGAAAGCGTAATCCCGTAAAGGAAAAACGAAACCGCGTAAACAGGCTTTTTGTTTTGATATTTTAGGGTTGGAGCTACTATGAGTTACATTTCTTTCGATCAGGTCTGCAAAGACTACGTTACCGGTGAAATAGTTGTCCATGCGGCGGACCACGTGAACTTTTCGATTGAGAAGGGTGAGCTTTGCGTCGTTCTCGGCGTTTCGGGCTCAGGGAAAACCACGTGCCTAAACCTTCTTGGCGGAATGGACCGTGTTACGTCAGGCAAAATCACTGTTGGTGACAAGGAAATCACAGCCCTTTCCGACAGCCAGCTCACGGAATACCGGAGGCTGGATGTTGGGTTTGTATTTCAGTTTTATAACCTGATGCAGAATCTGACGGCGCTGGAAAACGTCGAGCTTGCCCGTCAGGTCTGCAGAAATGCGCTCGATCCGCGTGAAGTGCTGGAGCAGGTAGGCCTGGGCGGAAGAATGAACAACTTCCCCGCGCAGCTTTCGGGCGGTGAGCAGCAGCGCGTCTCCATTGCCCGGGCTCTTTGCAAAAACCCCGCACTGATGCTTTGCGATGAGCCGACCGGCGCCCTTGACAGTAAAACCGGCGAGCAGGTGCTCGAGCTTCTCACGCGCCTCTGCCATGAATACAACACAACCGTTGTGATTATAACGCATAATGCATCCATTGCCCCCCTCGGCGACAGAATTATCCGTCTGCATAACGGTTCTGTTCAGGAGATCAAAGAAAATCCCAATCCGATGCGAGTGGAGGATATCAAATGGTAGGCAGGCAGTCTTCTGTTGCCTCCGGCCCCCCGCAGCATCCGTTGAGAAAGAAGCTCCTGCGCGACCTGAAAGGCAACGCCATGCAGATCATTGCCATGATTCTGCTGTGTTTCCTCGGCACCTGGGTTTTTGCCGGTCTCGATGGCAGCTGGCGGTTGATGGATTACAACATAGAAACCTATTTTGAAACCTGCAATCTGGCGGATTTCTGGGTGAACGGTTCAAACTTCACCCGGCAGGATCTGTCGGATATCCGTCATGTCAGCGGCGTCAAAACCATCATCCCCCGCACATCCGTTACCGTGGATGTAGAAGGCCTGGGTGACGATGTCGAGGCCGCTCTTGAAATCTACGAAGGGCCGATGGACATCAACAGGCCCTATCTCCGCTCCGGCAGCCTTCTGCAGGAGGGGGATACCCGCGGCTGTCTGATGGAGGAGCAGTTTGCAGCTGCTCACAGTCTGCAGCCGGGCGATTCCGTCACCCTTCTGATTGCCGGAGACCGCCTGCGCTTCACGATCCGCGGCACGATCCTTTCTGCGGAATACACGGTGACCTCCAAAGGAACCGTTCCCGATCCGGATCATTACGGCTTCATCCTGCTGAACCACTGCGCGGTGCCGGCATTGCCCTATAACACTGTTCTGGTAGAGCTGGAGGATGGGGCGGATGAGAGCGCAGTCCAGTCAGCCATTGAGGAAGTCGTCCCTCTGGCGCTGGTTGTCACAACCAAAACACACAATAACGTCTCCACCGCGCGCGGCTATGCCAAGATGTTCCACGGCCTGGCGTATGTCTTCCCGGTTCTGGCTTTTTCCGTGGCGGCGATGATAGTCGTTTCCACGCTCAAGCGCATGATCGACAAGCAGCGCATGGAAATCGGCACGCTCAAAGAGCTCGGCTATACCAACCGCCGCATCAGGCGGCACTATCTCTGGTATGCGCTCCTTCCTTCGATTATCGGCTCCGTCATCGGGCTTTTTGTCGGCTGGTACACGATCCCGAAAGTCATCTGGGAGATGATGGTGCACAATTCACGCTATCCCTATATGATGTGGCCGCCGATCAGCCTCATTGCCTACGGGATGACAGCTCTCTCCATTGTACTCTCGGTCCTGATCTGCCAGATCGCCCTGCGCTCCTCTATGCGGGAATCTCCCGCAGAACTGCTGAGGCCGAAGCCGCCGAAGGGCGGCACGCGCGTTCTGCTTGAACGCTGGACGGGGCTTTGGAAGCGCCTCTCTTTCAACAGCAAAATGATCATTCGCAACCTGATGCGCAACAAGGGGAGAACAATCATCCTGCTTGCCGGCATCATCTGCTGCAATATGCTGATCATCGCAACCTTCGGCCTGCAGGATTCCATAGAATACTTTATGCGGCAGTATTACGGCGGCACGCTCACGTATGACGTGCGGGTGGATCTCAAACCCGGTCAGGCCGGTACGCTCGAAAGTTACCGTTCTCGTCTGGATGCGGACTGCACCGAAGGCGTCATGGAGATCAGCGTTTCGCTCCATGGTGGGGGAAAAACCCGAGCCTGCCTGCTCACCGTGATGGAAGATGACCAGACCATCTGGCATCTCACGGCGGATCAGAAAATTCTTCCCCTCCCGGAAAAGAATATTGTCATCAGCCGGAAGCTCGCCAATATCATGGGCATTTCCCTCGGTGATCCGGTTGAGATCTACCTTCCGGGGGATAGCGATCCCATCCGCCTGACGGCGGAAGAATATGCCGACGTCAATGTCGGCCAGGGTATCTTTATGGGCAGAAAAGCCTGGGAAAAGTGCCGGAAGGGTGATTTTACTGTCACGGCGCTGATGCTTCAGAATCCTACCGACCTTGCAAGGCACCTCATTGATGAGAGTGACGATACGGAATCCGTAAAAGAGCTTGAAACACAGTATACAGAAGGCCTGACGATCCTGGATGCGACCGCCACCGCTTTTTCCATTATGTCCGGCGCGGCGCTGGGCCTGTCCTTCGTCATCTGCTACAATATGGGCCTGATGAACTTCACAGAGCGCATTCGGGACTATGCAACCCTCAAGGTGCTCGGCTATCACCAGCGGGAGATTCGCTCCCTCATGCTGCGTGAGAGCGGCCTCACGGCACTGCTCGGCACACTTCTCGGCATTCCGCCGGGCATAGCGCTTGTCAGCATCATTCTACGGACCTGCGAATTTGATTCCATGGTCTTCGTCGGCCATGTGACGATTTTTGCCGTACTTCTGGCCAGCGTTATTACATTTACTTTTGCCGTGTGTGTGGAATGGCTCCTCACACGCAAAGTCCGCGGCATCGACATGGTAGAAGCCCTGAAGAGTGTAGAATAACCCAAAAGGGTAATTGAAATATACCCCCTTATCAGAAAGGAAAATCTATATGAAGAAATGGATTTCTTTATTGCTCACGATGGCCGTTCTGGCAGGTGTCACAGCCTATGCTGCCCCTGCCGAAACGGATCTGACCGCTTATTCCGTCGCCAACGGCGTTGTCACATCGTCTTCCTTTGAAGATGTCACAGCCCCGTTTTCCGGCACGCTCACCTCCTTTGATCTGGATCCGGGAGATACCGTGGAGTCCGGCGATGTACTCTTCACCATGCTGACGACGCCAGTTTCCGCTCCAGAGGACGGTGCCGTGCGCTATCTCTTCGCCGGCAGCGGAGAGAGTGCCGATGCTGCCATGAAGACCTACGGTGCTGTTGCGGCTCTCGAGCCGGCGAGGCGCCAGCGTCTGGAATGCACCTATTCCGGTGCGGCCAATTATGATGACTGTCGCCATCTTCACATCGGCGAACTACTCTATTTCAAAATTGACAAGGAGAAGGGTACCGGTATCGTCATTGCTACGAGAAAAGATGCCTATGATGTTGAGGTGCTGACAGGGGAGTACGATGCCGATAAAACGCTTGACCTGTTCAAAGACGATGATTATGCCTACGACAATAAGGTCGGCAACGGCAAGATTGTTCTCCGGGAGGATGTGCCCATTGCCGGCTCCGGTATGATTGCCGAGATGCTCGTTTCTCCCGGTGATATCGTGAAGAAAGGGGACACGCTCTTCACCCTGATGGCACAGGATGCGCCATACGGTGCTTCTCCTGAGATCAAGGCACCGGCTGGCGGGGTCATCGCTTCCGTCCCGGTAGCTTCCGGACAGCAGGTATGGAAAGGCCAGCTCCTCGCCCGGATTTACCGCACCGATTCGCTCGAGATCGTCGCCGAAGCGGACGAAATGGACCTCGGCTCCCTCAAGGTCGGCGACACGGTTCCCGTGACGCTCGATACGGATGAATCCCACGTTATGGCTGGAACTGTCACCGAAATCTCCTCCCTCGGCACACAGCGGCAGAATGCGGCTTACTATACCGTCCATGTCACTGTCCCGGATCCCGGCCTGATGCTCGGCCAAAGCGCCTCCGTCTATCTCCCATAAAATGGAAAACAGCCCGGTTTCCCGGGCTGTAAAAATTTCTTACCACCTTATCGTTTCATCAATCGTATATCCGTAAATCTCGACCGGATTGCTGCCGTAGTCCACATAAGTCCCTACGAAGTCCCACTTCACCTTCAGCGGGAAGCTTGCACTTTCTCCCATATTATACGGCATGGAGAATTCCGCTCTTCCGATTTCCGTGCTCTGCGGATTGTTGATATAAGTCCTGATTTCTTTTGACTCCATCTGCTGTGTAGCAGTTCCTACGCTGATTGTCAGCCCGACCGGGCTGTAGTCCAGTGAGTAGTGGTCTGCATAAACGACCACTTCAATCACGGCAACGCCGTTGCCGATGGTTGTTGCCCGCCAGTCCGCATGCATATTCAGCAGCAGTGCTCTTCCGGTTTTAAAACTTCCGCTTCCCAGCAGCTGAGGTACGGGTTCCGGCGTGGAAACATAGGGCGTCGGGGTTGGCTCCGGCGTGGGTTCGGGAGTGGGTTCCGGAGTCGGTATCGGGGTTTGAACAGGTGCCGCAGTATGCTCAGGAGGTGCCTGATCTGATCCTGATTGATTCTGTTCGCGGATCGAGAAACCGGGGATATAAGAAAAACCTTCCCGTTCTCCGGGTGACCGCATAATGAGAAAAATTGCAACACCGATCAGAAGAAAAAGTAAAACCAGAAATATGATTTTTACTGTCATGTGTCTCATAATCATTACCCCTTCCAAGGTACACGCCTTATCATAACACACTAATGTCTTCCAGGCAAGAACTTTTTGTCTTTTTAATGTAACTTTTTGTTTAATTATGTTCATTCTTCATCAGGTTATCCTTGACAAATCTTCCGCCCATATGGTAGAAATAACTGTAAACAACAAATACCAACGGAGGAACTGAAATGGAAAAGCTTTCCTGGGGTAAAAGCCTGCCCGATGATCTTCTGGAGCGCTGGCCGAAGGACGAATCCGGTGAATACGAAGAGCCTGTTTTTCTCTGCAACTGCCGGCCGCAGGATATGAACGATGAACTGAAAATCAATATGCTGGAAGCGTATGGCATTCCCTGTCTCAGAATCTACCCGGGAGACGGCAGCTTCGGTCGCGTCGTTCTCGGCATGAGCGGTCTGGGGACGGATATTTACGTTCCCCGCAGCCAGTTGGAAGATGCCACAGCACTCTGCAATCCGGAACCGATAGAAGAACTTCCAACAGAAGAATAATTCAGGCGCCCTCCCAGGCGCCTGAAAACTTTTATGGAATGATACCCACTCCGAAGCCCAACAAGCCTCGACTAATCGAACAACTTAGCTCGCGACGGAGCGCCACAATCGAAGTACAACATATCCTTCGCGAGCAGCTGGAACGCACTGATCACAAGGTGATTAACAAGGAAGGCATTCCTTACTTAATCACATGCAGATTATACTCTCTCGTCCCCAGTCCGATCTTCTCACCGTGTTCCAGCGTTTCCTTCCACTTGACGTTGGGGTTGCTGTCCAGGAAGCAGTCGTGGTGATGATGCCACTCAGGATCCGCCAGATGGTCACCCAGCTGGCTGTTGCGGATAGGCGTTGCCTTCTGGCAGAGGTCGGCACATGCCTGGTCCAGAGCTACAGGATCAAAAGAAGCAAGCATCCCGATATTGGGTAGGATGGGAGCGTCGTTCTCATCATGGCAGTCACAGTTCGGCGAGACGTCCATAATCAGGCTGATATGGAAAGTCGGTCTGCCGTAGCAGAGAGCGTGCGCATACTCTGCCATTTTGCAGCAAAGCTTTTCTTTCGCATCGTCGTTATTGTTCGAAATCGCGTGGAAAGCACACGCGCCGATGCAGCGCCCGCACCCTTTGCAGATCTCCTCATTGATGAAGGCTTTGCCGTCTTCTCCATAGAAAATGGCGCTGCTGCCGCATTCCCTAGCGCAGCGTTTGCAGCCACGGCATTTCTCCGGATTTACATGCGGTTTGCCTTCTTTGTGCTGATGCATCTTGCCTGCACGGCTGCCGCCGCCCATGCCGATGTTCTTGAGAGCTCCGCCGAACCCTGTCATTTCATGGCCCTTGAAGTGGGAGAGTGAAACCAGGATATCCGCATCAGCAAGTGCTCTGCCGACAAATGCGGTCTCGCAGTACTCTCCGCCGGGCACGGGGATCTCAATATCATCCGTCCCGCGCAAGCCGTCTGCAATGATAACCTGGCAGCCTGTCGTTGTGGAGTTGAAGCCGTTCAGCTCCGCATTCCACAGATGGTCAATCGCATTGGTGCGGTGCCCCGTATAGAGCGTGTTGCAGTCCGTGAGGAAGGGGATGCCGCCCAGTTCTTTAATCACATCCGCTACGGCCTTTACATAGTTCGGCCGAAGGAAGGACACATTGCCCAGTTCGCCGAAGTGCATCTTGATGGCAACAAACTTGTGGTCAAAATCGATTTTGCCGATTCCTGCAGCCTTGCAGAGCTTCTGCAGTTTTTCAGGCTGGCTAACACCAAGCCTGGTTCTGAAATCGGTAAAGAATACATCCGCTTTTTCCATAGCTCTTCTCCTTTGTTATATAACTGTATGTTTATTTTATACCATTTTGACAGGGAACTGTCAACTGCTTGTTGACAGAATATCAAATCACTCTTCTATGGTCTCCAGGAGAAAGCTGACCGGCCGAAATCCGTCATTGCAGGATAACATGGCTGACCTGCTGTTCTTCATCCACCCGTCATAGAAGTTCTCTGCACCGTGGGATAGCGCCATCACAAAAGGTGACACCGTTTCCCAGGCACTGTCGCAGAACCCTTCCGGCTTTTGCCATCCGTCTGCAATAAAAACCTGCCCGAGCTGCATGTCACAGGCATGTTCAATCGGGTTTTCATATTCCTCCATCAGGTCCCGGTAATACGCTATCCGTTTGACCGTGATGCGCACTTTTTTCATGCTTTCAACTCCTTTTCATATTGTAACTGTTCAGTGCTGTCTTTTTCATCATAATCAGCTCGCGACGAAACACTGAAATAGAGGTATTGCGTTGCCTTCGCGAGCCATAGAATGCACTTGTTACAAAGCGTCTGAACAGTTTTCCCACACTCTAGTTCGCGCGACGGAGCAGTCAGAAGTGGTACTGTGTTCCATTCGCGCGAAACAGGAATGCACTAATAAAGGATGCTACTGATTAAACAAATTATACCACTTATTTCAGAACTCTGTAAAGCGAAAACCAATCAGTACCAATCATTCCCTCTCCCTCACCTTTGCGGCGGAGAGGCTTTTTATGACTCTCATGCATAATTTTATCTGAAATATTATTGACAATTGCCGCAAGAGAAACTATAATTTTCCGCATCAGCGAAGTAAAAAATGCTGTAAAACCTGGATAATGGAGGAGCAGGCAAGATGAAATACTATATTGCTATTGTTTCAGGCGGATTCAAAACTGAGAGTATTCTCTTTGAGGAAACGGGCAAAGTGATCGCGTTTGAGCACGGACGCGGTGCAAATGCTTTTGACATCGGTGTTTCAGAGGCAACGGATCGTCTTCGTGTTGCAGCTGAAAATCTGAGAGCACGTCTGCCGGAAGGCGGAGAGATCAGCGGTGTGTTCGGCGGTATTTCTGCCGCATCTTTCTATCCGGAGATTGAACAGCGTGTTGCAGGCATCTTCAAAGGCGCAAAAGTTAAAATGGATTCTGTTGTCAACTGTGTCATGGCTGCCGATCTCGGCAAGGATGAAGACGGCGTCTGCCTGATTGCCGGCACCGGTTCCTACTGCTGCATAAGGCGCAAGGGCATGCATCGCCATTTTATCGGCAGTGCCGGTTACATGCTCGATACTGCAGGCAGCGGCTATTTCCTCGGCCAGCAGGCAATGATTGCTGCCCAGCGTGACCGTGACGGCCGCGGCCCGTCCACGATTCTTACACAGTTGGTCGAAGAGAAGATGGGCGAGTCGATCTTTGATCATCTTCCGATGATCTATGCGGGTGGCCGTGCCTATATTTCTTCCTTCACACGCGTTCTCTTTTCTGCATACCGTCAGGGAGACGAAGTCGCAAAGAAGATTTTCCAGCAGGGTGTTGACTTCTATGATGAAGCCCTTCAGACGGCTTATCGCATCATGGGCAGGCCGTTCTACGGTGTCCTGGGCGGCGGCGTATTCCTGCATGTTCCGGAATATGCGGAGGCTGTCCTTGCCTGTGCTCCGGAAAACTGCACCCTCAAGGTGATGGAGACGCCTACTCTGTACGGCGCTGCACTTGAAGCCATGTGGCTCACCGGTGATCCGATTTCTCCCGAATTCAAGAGTCGTTTTCTGTACTCTTATGCCCGTCAGGCAAACCCAGATTACGCCTGGTAATCTCAAACAAAATAGAATAAAAACCTGTAAATCCATCAGGGACAGCCTCAAGCCGTCCCTGATTCTTTTTTCTTCTGTTTTCCGACTTTTCAATTACAAGTCAGTTGTCAGCTCAACTCAGAAATTTAGTTAAAAAAGCATCCAGATCGAAATCCGTATAAGCTGGAGTAGCTGTTTGCGTTGGCGTGGTTTTTTCAGGTTTCGGAGTTGTTTTTTCCAAGGGGAGATTGACGTTTTGAGAGATGACCATGCTTTTCGTTGCCTCATTTATTTGATGAGGTTTCTCTGAGGATGTATTATTTTCAGCTTTTATGGTTGTCGTATGGCCTTTCTTCTGATTGATCCTTTCAATTTCTTCTTCAATGATATTGCCGAAGGTGCGCTCGTCAATCGCCAGGCTTTCTTCTCCTGCAACGGATTTATCCGCAAATGCATCGAAGACAGCCTGCTTGTTTTCCAACAGCTCCGTGATTCGCTCATCCACTGTGTTTTCGCAGAGCAGCCGATAAACCAGCACATTTCGTGTCTGTCCCATGCGATATGCTCTTGAGATTGCCTGGTTCTCGGTGGATGGTTTAAGCTGCGGTTCACACAGGATTACGACGCTTGCGCTTTGTATATTCATCCCGATTCCGCCGGATAAGATCTGCGCTGTCAGCACCGACCCGGCAGGGGCTTTTTCAAGCAGGTCAAGTATTTCCTGCCTTCTTGCCGGTGGTACGGAACCGTTGATCGGCCCATAGCAACGCTCACCGAGAAGCGCCCTGACTTTGTTTATGGTATCAAGAAAGAAGGAAAAGACGATTATTTTGCGTCCGTCTCCGGTTGCATCATTGATGATTTCCAGCATGCGCTTTGCTTTGGAAGAATCTTTCAGATCCTCAACATTCCAGGAAACACGTCTGATATCTGCATAATTTCTTCCCAGCACATTTTCTTCATAGATGCTTTCTTCCTCTGCACCTAATGTGCACCACTCCTGGGTTTCAATCAGTTCAGGCAGCTCCGCCAGTACATCTTCGCGTTTTCTCCTGTAATAAACCGGCGCGACGGCTTCCCTGAATTGCGGTGCGGTTTTCATAAAGGCCATTCCGGAAACCGTTTTGGCAACGGCAGGTTGAAGGATATCAATCAGCGCGATCATCTTCTCAACCCTGTTTTCCAGTGCAGTGCCGGTCATGAAAAGCAGCCGCTGCGTATATTCGCAGAGTTTTTTCACATTGGCTGTTCTGCGGGCGGCAGCATTTTTGATATAATGTGCTTCATCAACAACCAGCAGAGAAAAGGTATAGTCATCCGGCAGCTTGATGGAGCCGGTCGTTTCATACGTGATCACTGCCACGCCGCCGGTCTCGAGCCAGGTCTGGAGAGCTGCTTTTCTGCCTGAGCCGTGGATTTTCGTCACACGGAGCCGGCTCATTTTTCGGATTTCTCTGCACCAGTTTGTGAGGATGCTTGCCGGGCACACTACCATGAAGTGTGTTGCGCCGGTATTGCGGAGGGAGACCATTGTTGCGATAGCCTCCACCGTCTTCCCGAGGCCCATTTCATCCCCAAGCAGTACCCGTTCCTGATGAAGGATATACTTTACGCCCCATTCCTGATAACGGCGCAATTCACAGACAAGCCCGTCGGGAAAGAAGCTCTGTTCCTGCACTTCCCGTGCAAGATCTTCCGGCAGCCCGTAGACGGGATCATTGTTTGCCAGGATCCCGGGGTTGATCTCTTCCAGTATGTTGAAAAAGCGAACGGAATCTGCAGTAAAATCATTCCAGGCATCCTGTTCCGTTGAATCCGTGATCGGGACGGATTCGTCGATCAGCTTCCAGGCTTTTTTTCCGTAAGGCCCGTTCATGAGATCGCAGAGGTTCTCATAGGCATCGATGGCTTTTTGCTTTCTTGTCCCGGAAGCAAAGAGCCATTTTAATCCGTTGCTGCCTGTTTCCAGGGCTGCGGATTCATTTTCAATGCTGTCTTCGTATCGATACAGCAGTCTCTGGCATTCATCTGCCACAGGCCGGTAGTTTTTATATTTTGAAATGGCATAGACAACTTTGCTTGAAGCGGGGTTTTTATCGTCTGTGCTCAAACGGATTCTGAGTCCCTTTTGTGCTTTTGAAGCGATATCGTTGACAACGCCTTTGATAGCGAAAGCGGAGTCTTCACTGATCCCGTAAACCGATGCAAGAGAAAATATCGATGCGGTATATAAATCTGCCAAGGTGTTATATCCGCTTTCCCGCAAGGCTTTTATACGAAAACCGCGTTTTTCGCGGTTGATTTCTTCAACAGGAATATCGGCAAGAATATCGAGCACTTTATGGGCGATAATCTCATCCGATGAGTTCTGCACCCTCTTTTTATACTCTTCCGCAGTGTCGATAATCGCATGGAGAGCGGAAGCCAGCTTTTGATGCTGCCGGATGATCTGCTTTGCTTCACTTGTGCTGAATGGTCTTGCCATGAAAGGATGCCCTCCCGCTGATGATTTGTTATTTTTCAAATCCTGATCGGTCGAGTTGATTATACCCCAACGAACAAAATCCTGTAAAGGAGAACTTGACAAAGAATCATACAGGCTGTAAAGTATTTTACTCTGAAAATCAAAAGGAGAATAGAGGTTTTTCACCTCCTGCCCTGATATACCTGTGATGGATAATAAAATCAAAGCCAGACGAATACTGATGAGCGCCCTTGGCGTGGCGATCTGCGGAATAAGCATAGGCATGTTCAAGCATGCTTCCCTTGGGGTAGACCCTTTCCAGTCTCTGATGAGCGGCTTGGATGCCGTTATACCGATTCGCTTTGGAACGCTTTATGTTATCGTCAATCTGATGCTGTTGACTTTTGCGCTGGTGTTTAACCGCCGTAAAATTGGTTTGGCAACAGTGATCAACCTTTTCCTGCTTGGTTATATTGCGGAGTTTTCTCAGGGGATATGTCAGTCACTCTTCCCGAATATCGGCCTTGCCGGTAGATTTATTCTTTTGCTGATTGCAATTGTGATTATGTGCCTTGCCTCTGCGTTTTACTTTACTGCAGATCTTGGCGTCTCTACCTATGATGCTGTATCGTTGATATGGTCAGAGAAGCAGAACAGGATTCCATTCCAGTATTGCAGGATCATCTGCGATCTGATCTGCGTCACCCTGGGAACTTTGCTTTGCCGCATCGGCGGCATTAATGTCTTTGGAGAAGTGAATATAGGGACAATTATTACCGCCTTCTTTATGGGACCTTTGATTGCTTTCTTCAACAGGAAAGTCGCAGAGCCTTTCCTGCGTCAAAGCCCCGCAGAGTGATTATCCCAGCTTAAGCAACACCAGGTACTGCTTTATGGTACAGTTCCTGGTGTAAACGGGATAAGGCTTCTTGCTTGAACTAACACGCCATTCTTTTTCTATAAAACCACCATCTTCTAGAAAATCAAGAACTTTAACAACATTGTCAAAGGACAGATCTGCGCAAGCAACGAAATCGATGCCTGGCTTAAATTGCTCAAAACGTGTCATAAAGAATACCTCCTTAAAAATAATAGCAAAATAATGTACCTTATCTGAAAATAAAGATCACAAAAGCAGCGGCCTGAAGCGGAGTGTCAAGTCTCACCGGCGGCAGGGGGAGAGGCTGGTGAAAACGGGGTTTCCAACAGGGACCCTCCTGCTCTGCCTGCTTATTTGATGTCTGCAGATTTTTTTAAAAATTTTTTTATTGTGTGATAGAAGTGTGATAGATTGTGTGCTATCATGGCATCAACAACAATGTGAAAGGAAAAAATTATCATGAAAAAACTGATAAGCGTTATTCTGTTGGTTGTCCTACTGGCCGCTGCTATGAGCAGCGCCGCTTGTGCGGATGCGGGTATTGGCATTGAGCCGGGTCAGCCCATGCCGGACTTCACGGTATCCCTGACAGACGGAACGACAGCCACTCTCTCTGAACTTCTCAAGGAGAAGGATCTGGTTGTTCTCAACATTTTCGCAAGCTTTTGCGTCCCCTGCGAGAGGGAGTTTCCCGAAATGGAAGAGGTCTACCAGGAGAACAAGGATCGGATGGAGATCGTCTCTGTATCCGGGTACTCTGAAGACACGATGGAAGATATCGCCGAATACAAGGCCAGCCACAACCTGTCCTTCCCGATGGGGCTGACGGGCGACGCACTGGACTTCCTTGGTTACTCCTCTTACCCGACGACTCTTCTTATCGACGGCAACGGAAAAGTGGGTCTGATCAAGGTTGGCAGCTTTACCAGCAAGGAAGAATTTGAAGGCAAGGTCAACCACTTCCTTTCCGCGGATTACAGCGGGGAGACTCTGAAGACTGAAAAAGCCGTCAACATCTCCAAATATATCTACGTCTGGATCCTGGTTGGTGGTATTCTGATGATCATCGGCAGATGGGGCATCCTCCGCAAGGCGGGCAAGAAGGGCTGGCACAGCCTGGTTCCGCTGCTGAATGTCTACAAGGAATACTCCACGGTCTGGAACGGCTGGCTCGGCGTCCTCGCCGGTTTGTGCTTCCCGGTCGGCGTGATCTGCAACATTGCCAAACTGCCCGCTGCGATCTATTATGTTCTGCTTGCTGTCGGCTTCCTGATCAGCGTCCCGGAAAGCATCAAGCTGGCGAAGGCCTTCGGCAAGGGCACGGTGTTCGGTCTGCTGATGACCATCCCCGGGTTCAAAGAGATCGGCCGCCTGATCCTCGGCTTTGGAAAGGCTAAATACATTTCCCAATGAGCAGTTAGGAGTGTATGTAATGCAGCAGATAAAGCCAACATTCATTATCAGGAAATACCGGTCCATACTGACGGCGGCGATCGTCGTTGAATCGGTCAACTATATCATTTCGCTGACAGACAGCATCATAGCCGGCAATATGCTGGGCGGAGATGCGTTGGTTGCAATCGGTCTGCTTGCTCCGTTTTTGTCTTTGTCGCTTTTTATGTCGTCGATCATCAATTCGGGGACGATCATGCAGTATTCTTCTCATATCGGTGCATTCAGGAAGGAACGGGCGCTGGAGTTTTTCAGCCTGGGTGTCTATATGGCTTTGCTTACGGGAGCGGCGTATGCCGCGGTACTGTTGGCATCCCGCAATTTCATCATTGCAAGGCTCTCGGATCTGCCCCTGATCCGGGAATATATGAAGGTATATTTCAACACGATTATCCTGTTCTTCCTGATGAATCCGTTGTCCTATCTTCTGGATAATGCTGTGATAGCGGACGGTGCGGAGAGGCTGTCGGCTGCGTCGAATGTCGTCTTTATCGTCTCCAATATTGCTTTATCCTATCTGCTTGCACATCTTTGGGGTATCAGAGGCGTTGCGCTGGGCTCGGTGATCAGCAAGTTGCTGTTCATTCTCATGATCAGCTCACACTTTTTGAGCAAAAGGAATTCTCTGCATCTGGTACGCTGCTGGAATCTCAGGGATTGCAGACAGATTGCCTGCTGCGGGATCGTCAAAGCATCGAATTACGCCCTGGAAGGATTGACTGTGTTTGCTGTCAACCTGTTTGCGGGTTTCTATTTTGAGAATGCCACAATCACATTGCTGATCGTGGCAGAAAAATTCCTGGGGCTGCTGACCATCTTTATCGGTCTGTCGATGGCTGTCCAGCCTCTGATCGGAACCCTTAACGGGGAGAAAAACAATAAAGCGCTGTGTTTGCCTGATGAAAGTCGTTTGCAGGGATATGGCGACTGCGGGAATCCTGCTCACCGCGATCACGTATCTGTTTACGCCGTTTCTGGCGCGGGCGTTCGGAATAACCGACGGTATGCTGTTTAAAGAGGCCATTCTCGCCATCAGGATCGTTTCGACGCCCCTTATGATCCATGCACTGCTGGTGCTGTTCTTTATCTACTACTATCTGATCGACCGGCAGCTTCTGGCATTCTCGATCTGTGTGTTCAAGAATGTGTTCAGTCCTCTTGTACTGGTGGTGCTGTTTTCTGTTCTGATGAAGTCGGATCTCGGGCTATGGATCGGTCTGGCCTGCGCGCCGGTCTTTTCTCTGGTGATCTGCGGCCTGTTGGTATTTCGGAAATGTGCGAAAACCAATAAAGACGAATTCCCGTTCCTGCTTCCACACGACAATGATAAGAATACTTTCATCTGTGATTTTGAGATCAATGCCGAAAATGCGGTGGAAATGACACGGACTGCCGGCTCTGTGCTGCGGGCATACGGGGTATCCGCGAAAACACAGGGATTGACAAGCCTTTTCATCGAGGAAATAATACAGCTTATCAAGGAGAAAAACGCAGCTGCAAAAAAGAGACTCATGGCCGAATGTACCATTATCGTGCTGCTGTCCGGCGTACAGTTGATCATACGGGATCCCGGAAAACCGTTTGATATCACGAATGTGGATGAGAGGGTGGCTTCCTTCCGTCAATATGTGATTTCGAACCTGATGATTGCGCAAGAGAACAAAGCCTATATCCTGACAACGGGATATAACCGGCTCGAACTGTTGTTTGCGAGATAGCCTCATGACGGGTAAGCCCGGTTAAAAATCGATTCATGATACCGCAAGCAGGATTCCAACCTGAGCACTCCGAAAGGGGTGCTTTTCTTATTTCAGCAGTTGTTTCAGGACGGATTCACGGTGATCGAGAAACAGTTTTGTGAGTCGGTAGCTTTCTGTCTCTTCCCAGCTGATTTCATGAATCACACCACCGTCGAAACTGTAAATCTGGGCATCCGGGATGCCTAAGAGGATGGGCGAGTGGCTGGCTACAATGAACTGGGAGCCCTTTTCGGCCAGGCGTTTCATGTACAAAAGAAGCGTTAACTGCCTTTGAGGGGAGAGTGCGGCTTCCGGCTCATCCATCAGGTAGAGCCCCGCACTTTTGAAGGTCTGAAAAAAGCTGAGGAAGCTTTCTCCGTGGGACTGTGCATGCAGGCTCCGGTCTCCGAAGCTAGGTCCCCATGGGCTTTCACGGTCATATTCATCCGCTTTTGTGGCGAGGTTGAAGAAGCTTTCGGCACGGAAGAAATAACCGGTCAGGGCACGGCGGTAACCTTTTACCAGCATTACAGCGTTGTGGAGTTCGGAATAGTCGTCATTTGTAGAAAACCGGTAATTGATTGTGCCCCCCTCCGGATTATAGCCGTATGCTACGGCTATGGCTTCCAGAAGGCTGCTTTTTCCTGTCGTGTTTTCCCCGACAAAGAATGTGATATTCTTTTGAAAAGTAAGTTCCAGTTTGGAAGAAACGGAAGAAAAAAGAATCACCCGTGAACAGGGGGTATGAGAAAAAAGCTCCAGGGGTTTCAGCAAGGTGGGGAGGGAAGCGGAGGGGACAAAAAAGTTCCCGGCTGATAGGCCGGGAAAGGAAAAAGCAACGGCCTGAAACGGAGAGATAAGTTTCGCCTCAGGCCGGCTATATAGTGGGTTTTCAATATCTTGCATAAGTTTATTTACATAAGACAGTTGCGTTATGAGAAATGGCAAATATATACTATGGTTAACAAGTGTGCAGGTCGGTGCAGGTCATATCTAAAAGTTTGTACGCGCGCGAGAAAAATGAAAAAACAGAAAAATACTTTCTATAGGAAATTTATGATTTGACCTGCACGGATCTGCACAAAATAGAAAAAATTTTTCTGAAGAAGACGAGGAGGATTATTACGATGAGAAAAATCGAAAAAAATGATATGCATAGACATTCATATCGCCGTGTGCTGAGAATGCATTATATTGAGGGTTTGACCTGGAAAGAAATCTCAATAAGGCTGAATGTGACGAGGAGCAATATCGGTTATCTGGAATCTCAGGATCTGCGCCAGTTGGCAAGCTTATAGCAGCTCCAAAAATTTGTACATGCTTTTGTATCAATTGTACGCACTTTGGCAGTTGAGTCTATAGGGCAATTGGTGTATAATGTAAACTGTCAGAAAGTATAAAACGAGAGACAAGGCGCGAGGCCTGTCTCTCGTTTTTGCGGAGGTGATTACAACGGAATTTCAGCCGGAGATCTCGGGCTGTGTCAGGGTGGCGGTTAAACCTACCGAGACAGCAACAGCACAGCCTGTTAAAATAATGCTGTGACAGTCTGTGATGGTCATATCAGAAAGTTTGTACGCGCGGGAGAAAAATCAAAAAAGTAAAAATTTTCTCTATAGGGAATTTACGGAAATGACCGTCTCCGACCGTCACACATATAATAATGGCTGATCTGCAGCGTGGATAACCCCGCGCTGTTGCCACGAGCTGAGGATGCACTATATTAATGGCCTGACCTGGCAGGCAATTGCTGAACGGTTGAACGTTACGGAAAGACATGCCTATTATTTCAGCAGAAAAGCGCATGACGAATTGCTGCATTATATGGGCGGAACTTAAAGTTCAGGCTTTTATCATGCAATTTTCAGGGTGTTATCAGGATGACAGCAAGGTGCAATTTGAGTATACTGTAAACTGTCAGAAAGTGTAAAACGAGAGACAGGGCGTCAAAACCTGCATATATCGTCTTCGGCATGATACAGAAAGCCGCCAAGGGGGATACCTCGGCGGCGAAGTTTATTAAGGAGATCAACAGGGAAGGGCCTTCCCGGATGATACCGGGATTTTCAATCTTCGTTCCCTCAGCGATGTGGTTCTCTGCCGTTTGGCTGGGTTCACACTGAAGAAGCTGATGCAGAGCGAGATGTGAAGGCATCGCATGCTGGAATATAATGAAATGAAACAGATAATGGAAGCAATTTCTTCTCTTCCTGTTCATATCCAAACAGCTTTTTTTAACCTCGTCTTTTGACCGTATTTCTCTTATAACAAAATGATCCAGATGATCTTCCAAACTATATGTGCACCGGCGTGCGCCATCATGGAATACTGAATGGCATGTTTGCGATACAGGTATCCAAAGGCCAGTCCACCAACGCCGTTCAGGAGAAAGCATCGCAGCAGAATCATCGGCGTTATTTCGCCAAACATCTGCATGGTAGACGGCAGATGGCCTGCCGCAAAGAGAAGAGCAGCAATGATATTTGCTGCAACAATGACGCCCGTGGGAAGATTTGCTTCTCTGCGGAAGAAAATCCTCCACGCAATATAGGCGATGAGCGACATCATAAACAATCTCAGCATGATTTCTTCAATCACGCCTCCGTAGAGCACTGATGCTATCCAGTATGCAAAAGACGGCTTTCCCTGATACATTGCGGCAACCTGCGGGATATGGTTCCTGAAATAAAAGAGATCCGTGCAAAGAACCAGGCCGGTAAACAGAGTCATCCCGATTGTAATCATAACCGGCTTTTTTTCAAATCTTACCGGTTTCATGAGACCGATTTTATCCGAAAGAATATAGCCGAAAAAGCCGAGTATCAACGCATAGATCAGGGTCTGTATAGTGGTGAACAGATAGTACAAGCTCTGATTGTTTCCGATTTGCGCCAGAATTTGACCCTTAACATCATCCGTAAGTTCAGCCCAGCCATAGACACCCGTAAAATACCCGCCGACAATTGCTATGGGAACAAGTGCCAGAACAAACAGCAAAGGCTTTTTGAATTTATGCAGAAGCGTCGTCATTTCTCATCACCTCCTCAGACTTCTACGCAGAATCTTTTGTGGCCGCATTGGGTGCAGGTAAGCTTACGGGTAGCAGGGGTATGCTTTGCCCAAAGTGCTTCTTTGAATGTGGGTTTGTATACCTCGTGGCATTCCGGACAAATGTATTTTACATAATTGAAGTAGTACCGGCTGACCAGTATGCCCCAGGGAACAGCCACCAGCACCCAGATGACGAACGGCCACCAAACGCCTTTGACGATCCAGAAAATGATGAAAGACTATTGCAGTGCCGTGACCAGTATCCCGGTCAGGATCATCATCCAGTGCATCTTTTTCAGTTTTTTCTTGCCTTCCATTATGACAAATACATGACAAAGCGTAACAAGCAATACCTTACGCAGGGGGATTTTTTGATATGGAACAAAAAAACCGAGTCGCCTGGCAGGGTTTACCCTTGGAAAGCTCATGCAGAGCGAGATGTGAAAAGCCCGGCAAACCGGAATGTGTGCATTACACTCAGAATAATTCAGCAATCATGCATCTTGCGGAACCGCCGCCATTTTCTTCAATACAATCCAAAACAGGTGAATAGGGTTCATTTTGGACGATAAAAATCAACTTGTTCATCCGACAGGCTGTCGTAAGCTGATAGGGACATGATCAGACAGGCTTCTTATTTCTTATTATGGACCTCAAGCATGTTTCCCGCAAAATGGCTCATCTGTTTATATGTGATTTCCACAATTGTCTTTCCAGTGTTCTCAGGAGATTTAGTACCATTGATCTTTCTTTCGGATCCGTAATGGATTTTACCTGTCTGTCGATCCTGAAAGAATTATTGGCCAGTTGAAATCCGGTTTCCCTCCACATCAAACGTGAAAGATTTTGAATAGTTCTGGAATGGCCAGACTTCCACTGTTTTCTTCTCGTTGTTGTAAATCGCACTGTATTGTGTCATGGAAATGCCGGAGGCATTTGTATAAGGGTTTTGAGCCACGCTCTGGAGGATTACCAAAGCCGTGGATTCCGGCATTATTGTATAATACTCTTCTTTGGCTATATCCCTATAGCATTCCAGCTGTCCCAGGATTGTAACGAAGCGATGATAACCATGACCGTAGCCATAATGATAATTCGGCGTCATATCTTCATCGGTCATTTTAACGGCCTCTTCTCTGAGCTTGCCGTCACGGTAAGAATCCTCCATATCATCGCTGCCCAGGTAGAAGTTTGTGCAGATATCGGAAGGAATGACTTTGATCAGACTATTCCGGCTCTCAATCACGACGCTGCACCCGGTTGCATCAGATACCATAAAATGACAGTCCTGCCAATCTTCCGGTACAAGAATGCCGGTTTCCGTTTTCCGGATAGCCTCATCAACATTCGCACAGTCATCCAGCATGTAACGCAGCAGCATGCTGGATCCGGCCGGGAATCTCGAAGGTTGATCACCTTCCTTGATATCCACACGCTGAATGGATACGTAAAGACCTTTTTCATTGATCCCATCCATACACTGATAGGGCAGAATATCCAGCATGTCAATATCAAACCCAATCTGGTCCGGCCCACCCTGCTGCAGCAGCGGATTGCTTTCGTCGCACCAAACTGCGTCGGCAACAGCGATTGATTCATACTTGCCTTCCGGCTTGCAGTGAAGGATGATGTTTAACCCCGTCAAAGTATGGTCTTCTTCTGACACTCGGTGGGGATAATCATAATTTCGGCAGGTTATGGACTCTCCTTCGACGTTATGGGTAAAGAAGACCGAGCAACCGGGATCGATATAACCGATTTTTCTCATGGCATTCATCACTTCAGAACTATAATAGTCCTTTGTGTAGTCCATGAAGTACAGATATCCATCATCATCAAGCCGCGTAACAGCATCATGATTTCCATCGTCAGATGCAAAGACGGAAATTGAGTTGACAACCAGCACGATCGCAATCAATGCTGTTAGGAAATACACTTTTCTAATCAAATCCGTTCTTTTATTCATATTCCTTTTCTCTTCAAATATTCGCTGCATTCCAATCAGTCAGATTCCGGTTCGTCTTCGTATGATATCATAATCGCTATTCGAAACTTCAAGCTCAAGATCGGCATGCTTTGTCTTGTCGAGGCACAATCTTACATTTGGCATATCACTGAAATCAACAAACTTTTCTGCCGCTTCTTTTTTCATTCCGGTTGATACTTTTCTTGCTATCAGCCTTTCATGAAGCAATTCTTCGTCTGCAGATAGAGATATCGTATAATCCGCATAATCGGATAATTCTCTCCAGCCATCCAGATCTAAAAGAAGATAATTTCCTTCCAGTAGGACGATATCAGCATCGATCATTATTGCATCTTCCACCGGGTTATGGAGGAGCCTGTCATAACGCGGCCATTTACAAGGATGCCCATCTGTCACTTCTGCAATCTTTTCCCTAAGTCCGACCAGATCAAATGTAACAGGAGCCCCTTTGATGTCAACCATGGGGATCGCCTTCCCATTTACTGTAACCGTATGTGACAGAAGATAGTCCTGTTGACGATGGAATCCGTCCATTCCTATAGCCTGAAATGATTTCTCCGATTCATTCTCTTCTGCCAGATGTTCCAGAAAACTTACAAGGGTGCTTTTCCCCGCACCGGGAGGAGCAGCAATCATAACAAGAATACGCTTTTGTTTTTCTGAGTGCATTGCTGCCAAATCTTCCAGCAGAGGAATAAACAGACCGCTGATGGTTTTTTCGTTATAGTATGCATTGACTTCTATTCCGTTAATATTGGCAATATAATTCATGGCCTGTTCAGGAACCTCCGCATATATAACCTCTGCCTCTTGGCAGGGTTTACACTGGAGAAGCAGATTTAAAGCGAGGTGTGAAGAGTGCGGCAAAACGGAAGTTGTTTAATTTCAAAAATTTCCGCCAGGGGAAACAGTCGTAAAACGTCCAATGCTTTACATAGAAAGCAGAAAAACGGCCGATGATCCAGCCGTCGATCAAAGCGCACAGGATGGTTTCCCACTTCACGCTTTCAAAGCGCCACAAACCGAACCAGATTATCATGTGCAATATGATTCATACTTCCCCCGGGACCAGAGCAATGCAGTAACAGAAATCATCGGGAAATGCATATTTGATCAGTTTTGTGATCTGCTTTCCTGGGCCGGATACTGCGGGAACTGCCCCAGTAGCTGTGGAATGTATCTTTCAATAACAGCACATAACAGGAGTGAGGCAACAAAAGAAATGCACGTAGCGATGCAGGCGACCAGCAGCTGCGGCCCTGCCAGCCATGTGCGAATCCATGGGATAACCAGCTCCAGCTGGAAATTCTTGTGCAGGAGGAAAATACCCATGGTATGCTGTCCTGCATAGGTGATTGCCACTGTGCTGAAAGGCCTGGTCCCTTCCCTGGAAATCCGAAAAAGCAGCATGGAAATGCCGATTACGAGCATGCTGCCTGAAACAGCATTGAGCAAAAACAGGAAGAGATTGCCATAGGCGCTTCCACACATCAGGACTAGTTCCAGGGCATCGCTCCGCAGAACTGTCCCGCAGGCGAATACGATTGCGGAAGCTGCAGTCACTGCTCCGAGGATCCATCCCTTTGCCTGGGCAAGTATCAGGATTCTCTGCCGCAGCGCGATACCCAGCAGAATAAAGCCGCTTGCCACGAAGCTTATGTCAAGGCACCAGGGATATCCGTTTTCTATCTTCGGGAGCAGAAACCCGACGGCAAACATCGGAATTGCCAGGATGCCGAGAACGGCTTTCTTATTATTTGTTTTTATCCTGTCCACTGCATTCACCAGAATCTGGCAATAGATCCTGGCGACAAAGAAGGATGTCAGATACCACAGCGAGGTCAGTGTGCCGGCCTGCCCCAGTTTTTGCCAGGAACCATACAGAAATTTAGGCACATTGTAGAAGGTGAAAGGCGAGAAGATGAAAGCGAAGATCGCATAGGGAACCACCAACGCCAGAATGTTTTTTTCGATATAGCTTTTCCAGGCCCCGAAAGATTTCAGCACTTTCGGTTTAATGGACATGCCGGCCAGAAAGAAGAACAGCGGCATATGAAAAGTATAAAGCACACGTCTGTACATGGGTGTTTCCAGGTTTCCTGTTGTGTGCCCAAGGATTACCAGAATAATCGTGATCGCTTTCGCAATGTCGATCAGTTCGATTCTGCTCTTCTTTTTCTTTTCGCTCACAGGTTTTCACACCTTTCTCCAGGCATTGCCTGATCATCTATGAAAAAAACAAGGATACTTCCGGAAAACGATTACGATTGTTATCTCCAATAAATATTATAACATTCCATCTGAAATTCTGTAAAGGAGAAAAGTCCAAATGAACAAATGATTATACTGACGCAAATCGCGAATGCAACGTTGCTCATAAGAAATTGCTTGCCCAGCTGGCTCGAAGGGATCTTGCCCAATAAACAACAAGAAAAGACGGGTTTGCACCCGCCTTTCATCTTAATGTTTTAGTCGTCCCAGTCTCTTTTCGCCTTCAGGACTTCACCGGTATTGGCATCGATTTTGTATTCATATTCCAAACCGTTGAAGTAAAATTCTATTTCATAAACCTGCATGCCCCATTCATAGTCAAGCTCGCATTTTGTCATCATTGCCTGAGCACCGTTGACACCTGCATGGTTCATAGCAGCATACATTGCTTCATTCCGGGTGATCCCGCCGACTACGTTTTCGAGTTCCTTATCGTTGATTGCGTTTGCGTTGTTGATGTTTTTCATTCTTGTTTTCTCCTTTATTTTTGTTTTGTGAGCATATGATAGCACAAGAATCATCACACAACTGTCACACGAAAATTAAAAATTTTTTTTGGGGGCTGGGTGAGAAATGAGGTTCCTTATCTTTCTGTGGAGCCTGCGCAGTCGGATGAATTGCAAAGGCTGAAATACGAAGCCAATCAACAGTTTTGGTATGTTAACGAAGAGATTAGGTAAGCGAGGCGCGGATGGATTCCTCTATATCTCTCGGGGAGTATCCGAACTCCCTTTCCGCTTTTTCGTGTGAAAAATGCCCGTTTGTATACAGCGTATGCACGGAATACGGTGTAAAGAGAGGTGCCGGCTTTTTCAGAAGGACGGATATCCGCTCTGCCGCTGGAGCAAATGACTTTGCCACTCCGTAAGGCAGAATGGCTTTTCTGGCTTTTTTCCCTCGAATTGTTCTGACTGTATTGAGAAGATCGGGTACGGTGATATAATGCCCATTCAGGATATAGCATTCACCGGCGCGGCCTTTCTCTTCGCAAGCGAGAATTCCGTCCACAACGTCTCTCGAATCGACAAAATCATATCCGCCGTGAAAAGCAATCGGGATCAGTCCTTTCGCCATGGCGTGAATCGTTCGAATCATATGATTCCTTATCTGAATATCACCGGGCCCTATAATTCCGGAAGGGTGGACAATACTGACATTCAGTCCCTTTCCCACATAGTCCAGCACCTTCTGCGCAGCGGCGGCTTTGGATTTCGCATATTGCCCGTGGACCAGTTCCGGAGAAAAGCTGTCAACTTCCTTGATGACCTGCGGCTCCGGTTTCTCGGGGATGGCATGGACGGAGCTGACGTAGATTACGCGCTCGACACATGCGGCGAGAGCCTGCCGCATGACATTTTCCGTTCCGTTTACGTTGATGTTCCAGACATGGGGATCCCGTTTGGATGCAACCGTGATCAGGGCGGCGCAATGGATCAGAGTAACACGGTCATAGTCGTGCCTGTCAAAGAACGGAGCAAGCGAGATTTCATCGGTAATGTCGCCTTCAACAACTTCGATCCCCGCAGGCAGGTGCTTTCCGTGTCCCGGAAGAACAAGAACGCGTATCTGTTCGCCGCGCCTTTTAAGCTCGTCAACAAGAACTGTTCCCACATGGCCGGTTGCTCCGGTTACCAGATACAGCTTTTTCATATCATTGCACATCCTTGTATAACGGATTAAAAAGGATCAGGCATCCCGGAGGGATGCCTGAAGGATTTTCAGGGGTTTAGATGCGTTTCCATTTTGCGCCGTTGGGAATATCCGTCACTTCAATGCCGGCAGCTTTCAGCTCCTCGCGGATCTGATCGGCGAGAGCAAAATTCTTGGCTTTTTTCGCATCACGGCGGGCATAGATTTTAGCTTCTACTTCCGCATTCGGAGTACCGTCTTCCGCGATAATGGTGAATTCACCTGCAGTGACGGCTTGCTTTTTCATTTCTTCCCGTTTTGCGGCGGCTTTTTCCAGCAGGCTGAGGGAGAGGACCCGATCAAAATCACCGATGCAAAAGAGCTTGGTGGCATCATTTGTTTTGGCTTTCAGAACATCATAGAGAGCGGTGATGCCGAGGGAGGTGTTGAGATCGTTGTCCAGAGCAGCGGTAAACTTCTGCTTCAGGGTAGCACAGGCGGCTTCATCAACGTCTCCGTCATCCGGCTTCAAAGAAGCGATCCTGGCAATGAGCTTGTTATAGGCAAGCTGGGCATTGTCGAGATTTTCCCAGGTAAAGACAAGGGATTTGCGGTAATGGCTCTGCAGGCAGAAGAAACGGTACACCACCGGGTCATAGCCCTTCTCTTCCAGCAGGGAGACCGTGAGGAATTCTCCCTTGGATTTGGACATCTTTCCGTCTGTCGTGTTCAGATGGAGAACGTGCATCCAGTAATTGCACCACTTGTGGCCGAGGTAGGATTCAGATTGTGCAATCTCATTGGTGTGGTGCGGAAAAGCGTTGTCAATTCCGCCGCAGTGGATATCCAGATGCTCACCGAGGTGCTTCATCGAGATGCCGGAGCATTCAATATGCCAGCCGGGGTAGCCCGTGCCCCAGGGGGAATCCCATTTCAGGGCCTGGTCTTCGAACTTGGATTTGGTGAACCAGAGAACGAAGTCGTTTTTGTTCCGTTTGTTGGCATCTTCCTCGACACCTTCGCGGACGCCTACTGCGAGATCATCTTCGTTGAAGTCGTTGAAGACATAGTAGCGTTCGAGCTTTGAGGTGTCAAAGTAAACGTTTCCGCCGGCAAAATAGGCATAGCCGGTGTCCATGAGCTTTGTGATGATGCGGATATAGTCCTCAATGCAGTTCGTGGCGGGTTCTACGACATCAGGTGTTTTGATATTAAGCTTTCCGCAGTCGGAGAAGAAAGCATCGGTATAGAATTTGGCGATCTCCATGACGGATTTGTGCTCGCGCTTTGCGCCCTTGAGCATCTTGTCCTCACCTTCATCGGCGTCGGAAGTCAGATGGCCGACGTCGGTGATATTCATGACACGCTTGACGTTATAACCGGAATAGCGCAGGTACTTCTCCAGCACGTCCTCCATAATGTAGGAGCGCAGGTTGCCGATATGCGCAAAATGATAAACGGTAGGCCCGCAGGTATACATGCTGACGAGCTCTGGATTGTTCGGAACAAATTCTTCGCGTTTTCTGGAAGCAGAATTGTAAAGTATCATTTCAGACTCCTATCAATTTGTTTTTCGGAAGATTCTCTATCGGTCGTCAGAACACGGAAATTCTTCTGAAAGTATTCAAAACCGGACCAGAGTGTGGTTGCCACAATCAGGACGGTACAGACCAGATTTATCCAGCCGGGGGTTCGATTTAAAAAGAACAGCAGGATACAGAGGCATACCATGGTACAGGCTGTTTTGAACTTGCCCGACTGTGCAGCCGCTATCACGACGTTTTGCTCGGCTGCGACCAGCCTGAGGCCGGAGACAGCGAATTCCCGGAATAGTACCACAGCCACCGCCCAGCCGGGCATGATCCCTGCTTCGATCAGATAACACATGGCGGCCAGCACAAGCATTTTGTCGGCAAGGGGATCCATAAACTTTCCGAATACGGTGATCTGGTTGTATGTGCGGGCGATGTATCCATCCAGAAGGTCGGTAAGGGAGGCGATAACAAACAGTGCAAAGGCTATATAAGGCTTCCCCGTATATTCGAAAAGCAGGAAAAAGGGGATGAGAATGATCCGCAGAACCGTAATCTTATTGGCAGTCGTGTTCATGACCCAGCCTCCTCACCGTAAAGGATCCCGTCCTCCGCGGAAGTAACGAGAACCTTTGCAAATTCACCCGGAGGGCAGAATCCTTCGAAAAGGACGTAGCCGTCGATCTCCGGTGAATCGGCAAAACTTCTGCCCAACAGCAGCCCGCTTTCTTCATCCCGCCCCTCACAGAGTACGCGGATCGTTCTGCCGATAAAGCTTTTCGTAAAGGCATCCATGATGGGTGCCTGCAGCTCCATGATTAGATCTGCCCTTCGCTGTGCTTCTTCGGGGCAGACAGCCTGCATCTTCGCAGCCGGTGTGCCCTCCTCGGGAGAGAAGGGGAAAACGCCCGCCCGTTCAATACGTGCCTCACGCAGAAAGTCGCAGAGTTCTTCAAATTCCGCTTCGCCTTCCCCGGGCAGGCCGGCAATCAGGCTGGTCCGCAGCACAAGACCGGGGATACGTTCCCGGAGCGTGGAAAACAGTGCCCGGATATCATCGCCCGTCCCGCGGCGGTTCATCCTTTTCAGGATGCCGGTGTTGATATGCTGGATCGGGATATCCAGATATTTGACGATTTTCTCATTCCCCGCAATTTCATCGATCAGTTCATCGTCAAACTGATCAGGGTAGAGGTAATGCAGGCGGATCCATTCAATGCCTTCGATCTCCGAAAGCTTTCTGCAGAGCTGTGCCAGACATCGATGTCCGTACAGATCGGTCCCGTAGCGCGTAATATCCTGGGCGATGACGATCAGTTCCTTTACACCGTGTGCCGCGAGATCCCTTGCTTCCTCGAGGATGTTTTCCATCTCACGAGAGCGGTATCGCCCGCGGATAAAGGGAATCGCGCAGAAGGCGCAGAAATTGTTGCAGCCCTCGGCGATACGCAGGTACGCCCAGGACGGCCCTGTGGATACCACACGGGGGATTTCATCTACTGCAGCGCTGTTGTCTGCAAAGGAGCGGAAACCGTTTCGCTCCAGCACCGCTTTCGCAGCTTCCACGATATCCCCGAAACTTCCGACGCCGAGTACGGCATCGATTTCGGGCAGTTCCTTCTGGATGGAATCCTGATATCGTTCCGCCAGGCAGCCCGTTACGATGATCCCTCCGAGGGTTCCGTTTTTTTTGTATTCAGCCGTCTCGAGAATGGTGTCAATGGCTTCGCTTTTTGCCGAGTCGATAAAACCGCAGGTGTTGATGATGGCGAGATCAGCGCCTTCCGGGTCAGGTACCAGCTGAAATCCGGCCTCCGTCATCAGATAGAGCATCTGCTCGCTGTTGACAAGGTTTTTCGGACAGCCGAGAGAAATCAGTGCAAATGTATGTTCCATGATCAATCCTCAGTCAGATCAGTATACCGGGCGATTGCGGAGCGGATTTCATCCCAGGAAAACCCTCTGCGTGCCAGTGCGGCCGATACTTTCCGGACCTGGTCCCTGTCATGGGGATCTTTCAGCTTTGTCTGGACAAAGCGGTCGATTTTCTCGTCAGACTGCGGTGCACTCTCCAGAGCTTCTTCCCAGAGATCCCTGTCAATACCGCGCCGCGAGAATTCAGCGCGGATTCTCGCCGCGCCGTATCCTTTTGCCGTATAGTGCCGTGCGACGGCTGCGGCATATTCCGCATCGTCCAGAAGACGCAGATCCTGAAGTTTTTCCACCACGGCCTCCGCCGTGTCGTATTCGATACCCTTGTGTACGAGTTTGTTTTTCAGTTCCCTGGATGACATTCTGCTGTAGGAAAGCAGATTGATTGCTTTTTCCAGTACCAGGGCACGTTCGGAAAGCCTGTGAAGCTTTTCCGCTTCCGGCCCGTCAAGGATTTTGCCGCTGTAAAGCATCATCTCTGCGATGACACCCATTGTGGAAGGGACTTCCGTTCCGTCTTCAAAACAGACCGTCACATGCTCCGCCGTGGTACGGCGGAGGGAGGAGATGAGCATCCCGGTCAGATGTCTTCGCCGATCACATCGTCGAAGTTGTCTTCGTCGAATCCTTCGGCACTCACATCAACGGCCTTTTTCGGGGAGGAGAGGGTTTCTCTCCGCATCTCCTGAAGCTTGAAAAAGTTTTCCTTGATCTGTTTTTCCACTTCTTCGCATTTGTCCGGATTCTTGGAAAGGAAGTCCTTCACGGCATCCTTCCCCTGGAAACGCTGCCCACAGCAGGTGAACCAGGCTCCCGCTTTGTCAATGATATCAAGCTTTACGCCGATATCGACGATTTCACCCAGCTTGGAGATCCCTTCGCCGTAGATAATGTCAAATTCCGCTTCACGGAAGGGGGGAGCGACTTTGTTTTTCACAACCTTGACTTTTGTTCTGTTGCCGACCATCAGTCCGTTCAGCTTCAGCGTCTCAATACGGCGTACATCAAGGCGTACGGAGGAATAATACTTCAGGGCAAGGCCGCCGGGAGTGGTTTCCGGGTTGCCGTACATCACGCCGATCTTCTGACGAAGCTGATTGATGAAGATCACCGTGCAGTTGTTTTTGGAAATAGCACCGGCCAGGCGGCGCATCGCCTGAGACATCAGCCTTGCCAGCGCACCGACCGTTACGTCGCCAACTTCACCTTCCAGCTCGGCACGCGGGATTAGGGCGGCAACAGAGTCGATGACAACGAGGTCGATTGCTCCGGAGCGCACAAGAGATTCCGCAATATCCAGAGCCTGTTCTCCGGTGTCCGGCTGGGAAATCAGAAGGCTGTCAATATCAACACCGAGGGCCTTGGCATAGGCGGGCTCGAGGGCATGTTCCACATCGATATAGGCGGCTTCCCCTCTGGCTTTCTGTGCCGAGGCTACCACGTGCAGCGCAAGCGTCGTTTTCCCTGACGCCTCAGGCCCGAAAATCTCTATGATGCGCCCTCTCGGCACACCGCCGATGCCCAGGGCCATATCCAGAGAAAGGGAACCAGTGGAAAGAGCCTCAACATTAACGGAGATATCGTCTCCGAGGCGCATGATGGTGCCTTTTCCGTAGTCCTTTTCAATTTTTGCGATCGCCGTGGCAAGTGCTTTTTTCTTCTCTTCCTCTGTGCTCAGAACGACTTTGGTCTGGACAGGCTGTTTGGTATTTTTTGTTGCCATAACGGTAATTCCTTTCTTTTTATGAAACGGAAGCCATCCTGCCGATGACTACCCGGTCTACACCGATTGTATCCTTTCTGGTCTCTGCGGAGGAAAAACCGGCAGAGAGAAGCATTTCTTTCACTTCTTCCGCCTGGCCTTCGCCGACTTCAAAAAGCAGCAGGCCTTCCTTCCCGAGGAGAATCTTCCAGTTCTTAATGATTGCTTTATAGAATTTCAGCCCGTCCTCTCCGCCGTCGAGAGCCCAGAGCGGCTCAAAGTCTTTCACGGAGCTGTCGAGCGTGAACAGATCAAAAGTGGGGATATAGGGCGGGTTGCAGATGATCATATCGAAAACACCCAGCCCGAGAGGAGGTGCGGAGAGAGCATCTGCCTGCATGCAGATCGCCCTGGTGTTGAGTCGGTTGAGCGAGATGTTTTTCCGGCAGACCTCCAGTGCGCTGGTGCTGATATCTACGGCAAGAAAACGGGTGGCAGGCATTTCATGTGCAATGGCACAGGTCAGGCAGCCGCTGCCGCAGCAGAGATCGAGAACGCGGGCATCCATTTTATACCCGGTAAGCAGTTCTTTCGCGGCATCCACCAGTACTTCACTGTCGATCCGCGGGATGAGCACGTCGGGAGTTACAATCATCGGCAGCCCGTAAAACTCCCATGTGCCTGATATATAGGCAACCGGCTCTCCGCGGAGCCTGCGTGCAGTGTAGCTTTCCACACGCTCTTCGATTTCTTCGGAAGTATAGAGATTCAGATCGCGCATCAGTGCGGACACCGTTTTGCCCGACGCTTTGGAAACAATCAGCTTTGCTTCCAGATTGTATCCTTCCACCCCGCGCTGCCGCAGGATGTTGCGCGTCTGCAGATAGATTTCATTATACGTTTTCAAGTGTTATTTTCCCCATTCGTCGCTGCCCTTTTCCTCGGGGATGACGAGCTCGATGGCACGGATGGCACACTCGATCATCGAATCGTCCGGCTCATCCGTTGTAATACGCTGCAGCCACTTGCCGGGAGCAGAGAGAACGGAAGAGAGCAGGTTGTCATGCAGCCCGCACCAGCGGTTGATCTCATAACTGATGCCGACAACGACCGGGAGCAGGAGAAGATGGCAACCGATCCTGCCGAAGGTGTTTGTCACCTTGACCACGGAGTTGACCAGTACACTGACGATGACCACTACCAGCAGAAAGCTCGTGCCGCAGCGGGGGTGGAAACGGCTCTCCGGACGGACATTTTCAACCGTGAGCTCCTTGCCGTGTTCATAACAGAAAATGGTTTTGTGTTCCGCCCCGTGATACCGGAACAGCCTCTGCACGTCAGGCACTTTGCGTGTCAGGCTCATATAGAGGAGCAGCAGGGCGATGCGTACAATGCCCTCTGTCAGGTTGCGGAGGAAGAAATTGTTATAGATCGGTTTGATGAACCCCACAAGAAAAGTCGGTAGAAAGACAAACAGGAAAAGCGAAAGCGCGATGCCCAGCACCACAGCCGTGTAGATGATCACCTGTTTCGCTTTTTCGGCGGAAAAATGGGCCTCGATCCACTTGTCAAGAGGGTCGTCCTCCTGCATCTCCTCCGGAAGCAGCTCGGCGGAATAAAGCAGGGCACCCATACCTTTGATCATGGAATCCAGGAAAATAACCACACCGCGGACAAGCGGCAGGCCAAAGAACGGATATTTGTCTTTCAGCAGTTTAAGATCTTCCACCTTTTCCACAAGGCCGTCAGCCGTTCTGCAGACGATCGCCTGCTTTTTCGGCCCGCGCATAAGGATACCCTCCATGAGAGCCTGTCCGCCGATGGATGTTTTAAAACTGCAGCTTTTATTCGGATTTTTTTCAGCCATAGAAATATATGCTCCTGTATGAAAATGCGTTGCCTGTGCGAGGCCTGGATGACGGAAGTGCAGGGGATTCAGTCGCTGCTCATCGGCAGAGAGATCGTCACGATACATCCGCCTCCTTCGGCATTGCCGATATCCAGACGGCCGTTATGCCTTGTAATGATCTCATCGCAGACAGCCAACCCGATGCCTGTCCCGCGGTTTTTCGAGCTGCCTTTGTAAAACTTCTCTTTCACATGGGGCAACTCATCCTCCGGGATGCCGTTTCCGTAGTCCCGGAAAGAGATATGAACAAATTTTTTGTCTTCCCAGAGCGAAACGTCTATCTTTTCACTGTGCCCGTGTTTGGAGGCATTATCCAGCACATTGGTGAAAACCTGCTTGAGCCGTTCCGGATCACCCGGAATCAGGGGAATTTCAGACTTCGGCGAGGAATAGTTGATTTCGATACCGGCCTGTTTCATGATTTCCCCGTAAGTGAAAAGAGCGTCCTCCAGTTCGGCGGCAATGTCTATCAGCTCAATACGCAGATTGAAGCGCCCATCCTGAATTCTGGTGAACTCCAAAAGCTCAGCCACCATCCTCGTCAGGCGCTCCGATTCTTTTGTTATAATATGGATGCCGCGCAGGGAATCTCCCTGTACGGCCGGGTCATAGGCAATGGTTTCACTCCAACCCGTGATAGCGGTAAGCGGCGTGCGCAGCTCGTGGGAGATCTGTGAGATAAACTCCGTGCGCGTTTTATCCGCCACAGCAATTTTCTTGGACATTTCGTTGATTGCGCTCGTGAGGTCCCCGATTTCGTTGTCAATGACAACTTCTTCCTGCGTGCCGTATTTCCCGTCGGCAATCTTCTTGGAAAAGATAGTGAGCTTATCCAGAGGGTCGGCCACAAAAGTACGGAACCAGAGGTTGATCAGAATCACGTAAACGCACATTACCAGAAGGATGATGACGGCTGCCGTGATCGTTCCTCTCACAATCAGCCAGATGCCCAGCAGCAGCAAAACCAGTGCGGCAGCTCCCGAAATCAGGAGCTGATTCTTCAGATTGATCAAATAAACTACTTCCTTGAAATTACAAATTTATAAAACTGCAAATTTCAAATTGCAAAAAGCATCAGTATCCCCACTTGTAGCCGTAGCCCCATACCGTGGTGAGATATTCCGGTTCCGTCGGGTCATCTTCGATTTTCATGCGGAGGCGGCGGATGTTGACGTCGACCGTCTTCAGTTCACCCGTAAAGTCGGAACCCCAGACAGCGGAAAGGATATCCTCGCGGGACATGGCTTTGCCGGGATTTTCCATAAATAGCTTCATCAGCAAATACTCGATCTGTGTGAGTTTGAGGCGCGTAAAGTTCTTTTCAAGGGTGCGGTTTCTCGTGTTGAGCACGAAGGGACCGCTCTTGATTTCAATAGCAGCCTGCTCTTCTTCGTCCACTCCGAGGCGACGAATCAGGGCATCCACACGGGCCGTCAGCTCTGCAGGGGAGAAGGGTTTGGTAATATAGTCGTCCGCACCGGTCATCAGGCCGGTAACCTTATCGATTTCCTGGCTCTTTGCCGTGAGCATAATAATGCCGATCTTGGAACCGGACGCACGGATACGCCGGCAGACTTCAAATCCGTCAATATCGGGCAGCATAACGTCCAGCAGGGCAAGACAGATATCCGGGTTGACCTTCAGCTTTTCCAGAGCAGTCATCCCGTTTTCTGCTTCGATCGGTTCAAAGCCGCTGCGGCGGAGATTGATCACTACAAAACTCCGGATATTGTCTTCATCTTCCAGTACGAGTATTTTTTTCATGTTCGTGACCCCTTATTTGAATTATGTAAACTAAAATGACGCTTATTTTTCGTCATTATAACATATCTTTTCCATATTTGGTAGATTAAGTTTTCAAATTTTCAATATTTTTTCCACATATAGATGACGAAGAGCAACACCGAAATGGTTTCAACGGAAAACCGCAGCCTGTCCGGACGGGCAGACTGCGGAGAACGATGGTTCTGTTTCAGAAATCTTTATGAAAGAAAAACTTTTTCGCGGGTGATTTCTTTCAGAGAAGCCGCGCCGCACATCGTCATGGTAGACTTGAGCTCTCCGACGATCTTGTTCATATAGACCCTGAAGCCTTCTTCGCCTGCACCGTAAATGCTTGTGAGAACCGGGCGGCCGATCAGCACCGCGTCTGCACCCAAAGCGAGAGCTCGGAAAACATCTACGCCCGAACGGATGCCGCCGTCAACGAAGATAACGGTCTCACCCTTTACGGCTTCCGCAATAGCCGGCAGGACTTCGCAGGTGGAGGGGGTTCCGCCCTGCACACGCCCGCCGTGGTTGGAAACCACAATGCCCTTAGCTCCGGATTCCACAGCTTTTTTCGCTCCGGCAACCGTCATGATGCCTTTGATGATGAACGGCATCTGAGCATAGCTGATGATTTCCTTCATCTCGGCAACCGTTTTGCTGCCGGCATTGGGGTTCATTTCCTTCAGGAAGGGAAGGCCAGCGCCGTCCACATCCATCGCCGCTGCAAAGATGCCGTTTACATTGAGAATGTCCAGCTTGTCAAAAACGGCTTCCTTGTTCCAGGGTTTGATGGTCGGTACACCGATTCCGCCGAGCGGGAGCATATCCTTTACGGCGTCCTTCATGATCTCCGGGTCAACGCCGTCCCCGGTGAAGCCTGCCACACCGTATTCCGCGGCTGCTTTGAGCATGATGCGGTTGTAGGTCTGGTCGGTATGCTTGTCGCCATAATGCATCGGCAGAGCACCGAGTGGGGCGACAAAAATCGGCGCGCTGAATGTTTTTCCGAAGAGTTCAAAGGAGATATCCGGATCTGCATTCGAGCAGAGTGTATCCATATTGACGCAGACTTCCTGCCATTTTTCAAAGTTTCTGGCTGCTACATTTCCGGGATATTTGCAGCCCGGACCGGGCATAGCGTTTCCGCAGGCCTTCCCGTTGCAGACAGGGCATGCCTTGCAGTATGGCCCGATGCATCCTCTCGCATTTTCCAGTACTTCGTTGTAATTCATTACTTTTCTCCTTCTCATATTATTATAGAATGGTTTTCAATCCGTTCAGATCTCTGTATCTGGTATCATAATCTTTCGTGAGGCGTTTGTCAATAAAGAATCATGCTTTCGATTCCGGTTCCGTCAAATGCGGGGATCATTTCCTCTGTGGCTGAGGCGGGTTCCTGCCAGTAACCGTTTTCGATCTTTCTTATTTTCATATAGTGGCAAAGCAGTTCGTTGCTTTCAGCCGAAACAGTCCTGCACAGTTCGGGGAATCGCGTGGAATCCGGCATCGGAGTATACTGGCTCATCAGAGAGAACAATACACTGTTTTGAGGGAAGGTATCTGCCACATAGTCGATCACATCCATGGAGGCTTCTTCACTGCCCGGCAAAATCAGATGCCGGATCAGGACACCGCTTAACAGCAGGCCATCTTTGTCAAGACGGTACGGGCCGGTCTGACGGAACATCTCTGAGATGGCAGCTGAAGCAAATGTAAAGTAATCCGGTGCTGCACTGTAGCGTTTTGCAAGATCAGATCTGGTATACTTCAGATCCGGCAGGTAGATCTGCACGAGCCCTTCCAGCATCCGCAGCATTTCCACGGTTTCATAACCGGAACTGTTCCACACAACCGGTATCCCGAGATCAAGGCCATCAAGTGCCTGTGCGATGATCCTGATATAATGTGTCGGTGTGACGAGGTTGATATTATGTACACCCTTGTCACGCAGCCGAAGCAGGATTTCACGAAGCCCGTCAACCGTTACCCGGGTTCCGGTGCTCCCACGGCTGATTTCGTGATTCTGGCAGAAAACGCATTTCAGGTTGCACCCGGAAAAGAAGACGGTACCCGAACCTTTCGTCCCGCTGATGCACGGTTCTTCACCGAAATGCGGAGCGGCGCGCACCAGAGAGGGAAGAGCGGCACACCCGCAAAATCCGTTTCCCGAGGTCTCATCCCGCCAGGCACCGCATGCTCTCGGGCAATCTTTGCACAAATATCCAATTTTCATCCGTTCCTCCGATGACTTTATGGGCAATATTACCAATATCATGCTGTGTTTTTTAAGTTATTATAGCCCATATTTGGTAAAACTGCAAGAATCGATAAAAAGCATAAAAAAGTACATGATTTTTACATTTTTTGTGCTAAAATAGGGTGGAATTTGAAAGAGGGGTGCATTTTTGCTGAAGGGAGCATGGCTGTTTGGTTGATATTGTTCTTGTCGAACCTGAGATTCCGCACAATACAGGCGCAATAGCCAGGACGTGTGCTGCTACCGGTGCCCGCCTCCACCTGATTCGCCCTCTTGGTTTTGACATTTCGGACAAAATGGTGCGCCGCTGCGGTCTGGACTACTGGTATCTGGTAGACATTCAGGTTTACGACAATCTGGACGTCTATTTCCAAGCCAACGGGGACGATCATCTGTATCTCGCAACAACGAAAGCACCGCATGTCTACACGGAAGCTGACTTCAGCGGGGACGTTACGCTGATGTTCGGCAAGGAGACGGCTGGCCTCCCGGAATGGCTGCGGGAAAAATATCGTGACAGATGCATCCGTATTCCGATGATCTCGGAAGCACGCAGCCTCAACCTTTCCAATTCCGTAGCAGTTTTAGCTTACGAAGCACTGCGCCAGCAGGGCTTTGAAGGCCTGAAGAGCTTCGGCTCGATGGCAGAATAAAGTAAAAAATATTTTTAGGAGGATATGCAGATGAACTACAACAAGAAAACCATTAACGATGTTGATGTTCGCGGCAAGAAGGTTCTTCTCCGCTGTGACTTCAATGTTCCCCAGGACAAAGTGACCGGCGAGATCACAAGTGACAAGCGCATTAAGGCCGCCATTCCCACAATCCGTCAGCTTCTCGACAACGGTGCAGCCGTTATCGCCTGCTCTCACCTCGGCAAGCCTGTTGCCACTTTCGATGCTTTTGTCAAAAAGCAGGTAGAAAAGGGTAAGAACGAAGCAGATGTTACCCGCGAAAGCTGGGAAAAGTCTCTTCGCAAGCTGACGCTCGCTCCCGTTGCTAAGCGTCTCTCCGAGCTCCTTGGCCAGGAAGTGATTTTTGCTACCGACACGATTGGCGAAGACGCAAAGGCGAAGGCAGCAGCTCTCCAGCCCGGCCAGATTCTTCTTCTTGAGAACCTCCGTTTTGCAAAGGGTGAGACGAAGAATGATGTCGAGTTTGCAAAAGCTCTTGCAAGCATGGCAGACGTTTTTGTTTCGGATGCTTTCGGCACCGTGCACAGAGCACATGCCTCCACAGCAGGCGTTGCTGCATTCCTTCCCGCATATTCCGGGCTCCTCGTTGCGAAAGAAATCGCCGTGATGGGCAAAGCACTTGACAATCCGGTCCGTCCGTTCGTGGCGATTCTCGGCGGTGCAAAAGTTTCCGACAAGATCGCCGTTATCAACAACCTCCTCGAGAAGGCTGACACCATTATCATCGGCGGCGGCATGGCATATACCTTCAAGAAGGCCCAGGGTTTTGAGATCGGCAAGTCTCTCCTCGAGGCTGACCGTATCGACTATGCAAAAGAGATGATCGCCAAGGCGGAAGCCAACGGCGTAAAGCTCCTTCTGCCGGTTGACAACTACTGTGCAAAAGAGTTCTCCGCAGATGCCGAGCCCGTTCTCTTTGAAGGCGATATTCCTGAAGATTATATGGGCATGGACATCGGCCCCAAGACGGTTGCTCTCTTCTCCGAGGCAGTCAAGGGCGCAGGCACAATCGTTTGGAACGGCCCCATGGGCGTTTTCGAGTTCGATAAGTTTGCCAACGGCACCAAAGCAATGGCACAGGCTCTTGCCGATTCCGGAGCAGTTACGATTGTCGGCGACGGAGACAGCGCAGCAGCAGTTGAAAAGCTCGGTTTTGCCGATAAGATTACCCATATCTCCACGGGCGGCGGCGCATCCCTTGAGTTCCTTGAGGGAAAAGAGCTTCCGGGCGTTGCATGCCTGCTGGATGCTTAAGGATCAGGAAGGAGAAAAAATGAACAGAAAGTATCGTAAAGCTGTTATTGCCGGCAACTGGAAGATGAACCAGACGGCTTCCGGCATCAAGCCTTTTATGGATGCCCTAAAGGAAGAGCTTCCTCAGCCCAAGCCGTGTGAAATCGTGCTCTGCACACCGGCTGTTATGATCCCCGCCATGATCCGTGCCGGGAAAGACTGCAAGGTTGCAGCCGGCGGCCAGGATGTTTCCAAGTATGAAAAAGGTGCCTACACCGGTGAGATTTCTGCAGAACAGCTCGCTGATATCGGTGCAAAGTACTGCATTGTCGGCCATTCAGAGCGCCGTCAGTATCATCACGAGGATGATATGCTCGTCAATGCCAAGGCAAAAGCCCTTCTCGAAAAGGGAATTACCCCGATTATCTGTGTCGGTGAGAGCCTTGAGCAGCGCGAGATGGACCTTACCATTGAGTATATTGCTTACCAGGTTAAGGCAGCACTTTATGGTATCACCGCTCAGCAGCTCCGCCGCTGCATCATCGCCTATGAACCGATCTGGGCGATCGGCACGGGGCGTACGGCTACTGCCGAGCAGGCACAGGAAGTGTGCGAAGCCGTCCGCGGCGTGATCCGCAAAATGTACGGTGCCCGTCCTGCCCGTGCTGTCAGCATTCTCTACGGCGGCAGCATGAACGCAAAGAACGCTGCAGAGCTTCTTGCACAGCCTGATATCGACGGCGGTCTGATCGGCGGCGCATCTCTTAAGCCGGCTGACTTTGCAGCAATTGTAAAGGCTACCAATCAGTAAGCAGAGGCTTCTATGACGAATAAAGCTGTACTTATTATTATGGATGGTTATGGTATTGCCCCGGCTACTCCGGGCAATGCCATTACCACGGCAAACAAACCGAATCTCGATAAACTGTTTGCGGAATATCCCAACTCCCAGCTTATTGCTTCCGGGCTCGATGTAGGTCTTCCGGAAGGGCAGATGGGCAACTCTGAAGTCGGCCATACAAATATCGGTGCCGGGCGCGTTGTTTTCCAGATCCTCCCGAAGATGTCGAAGGAGATTGAAGACGGTGAGTTCTTCAAAAATCCTGTCTATGTAAAGTGCCTGGATGATGCCGTTGCCAATGACAGGCCACTTCATGTAATGGGCCTTGTATCCACCGGCGGTGTGCACAGCCACCTGAAGCATATCTTTGGGATGCTCGACATGGCAAAACAGCGCGGTGTGAAGCAGGTTTATGTGCATTGCTTCCTTGATGGGCGTGATGTTCCGCCAACCAGCGGTGCCGGTTTTGTAAAAGAACTGGACGAGAAGTGCAAAGAGATCGGAAATGCCAGAATCGCTACCATTCAGGGCCGATTCTGGGGTATGGATCGAGACAAGCGCTGGGACCGTGTGGAGAGAGGGTATAACTGCATCGTCTGCGGGGAAGGGAATCAGGATCCCGATCCCGTGCACGCTGTTGAAACCAGCTATCAGACCTGGGATGAAGAGGGCGAGAAGTATCTCACCGATGAGTTCATGATTCCGACTGTGATTTATCCTGAAGGTGTTATCAACCAGGGTGACAGCGTTGTATTCATGAACTTCCGTCCGGACCGTGCCCGCGAGATGACCTGGGCGCTCAATCTTCCGGAATTTGACGGTTTTGAGCGGAAAAAGAAGGTCTATCCGCTCAGCTATGTCTGCACGGCACAGTATGATGAAAATCTCACCCTGCCGATCGCCTATCCTCCCGAAGTCATTGAAAACACGATCGGGGATCTGATCAGTTCCCTCGGGCTGAAGCAGTTCCGCGTTGCCGAGACGGAAAAGTATGCTCATGTTACGTTCTTCTTCAACGGCGGTGTGGAGAAACAGTGCGAAGGAGAAGACCGGTGCCTCGTTCCTTCTCCGAAAGAGTTTGCCACTTACGACCTCGTTCCTCAGATGAGTGCCGAGAAGGTTGCAGACAAGGTAGTGGAAGCAATCGCCGGTGATCAGTATGATCTTATCGTCTGCAATTTTGCCAACTGCGACATGGTCGGCCATACAGGTGTGATGGAAGCAGCTGTCAAGGCGGTTGAAACGGTTGACGCCTGCATGGGCCGTATCGTGGAAGAGCTGAAGAAGCATCCCGATGTGGTTCTCATCGTAACGGCGGATCACGGAAATGCAGACTGCATGTTTGATGAGACCGGAAAAGTCAATACTGCGCATACCACGAACCCGGTTCCGTTCCTCGTCACCAAAAAAGGGATTACTCTTGAAAACGGCCGTCTGGCCGATATTTCCCCGACGATTCTTGATGTTATGGGTATTGACCAGCCAAAAGAAATGACTGGTCGAAGCCTCATCAAAAAGTAAAATCCTACAATCATACCGGGAAGAGACTGCTCCTCCCGGTTTTTTACAAATGATTATTCATTAAGGAGTAGAATGAGCGCATTTAATGTTATTTCCCTCCTCGGCGGGCTCGCAATGTTCCTTTACGGCATGCGCCTGATGGGGGATTCCCTTAAAGAAAATTCCGGTGCTACCATGCGGCTTGTCATGGAGAAGGTAACGGATAATCCCATCAAAGCCTTCTTCCTTGGTGTGCTCGTCACGGCTTTGATTCAGTCCTCAACGGCGACCATTGTGATAACTTCCGGTCTGGTAGGTGCAGGAATTCTGACACTTCACCAGGCTCTTGGCGTGATCATAGGAGCGAATGTGGGGACAACGGTTACGGGCCAGATCATCCGGCTTCTTGACCTGAACGCATCCGGCGGCACGTCTTTTCTGCGCTATCTGCAGCCGTCTACATTAGCGCCTGTTGCTTTGATAATCGGTATGATCCTCATAATGACAGGCCTTGTCAAAAACGCAAAATCCATCGGGAGCATAGCCGTGGGATTCGGGATTCTCTTTACCGGGTTGATGAACATGACCGGAGCAGTCCAGAGTCTTACACAGTCCGGCCTTGTGGAAAAACTTTTCTCCGGGCTTGGAGACAATCCCTTGATCGGGTATCTGACAGGTGCGGGTGTTGCATTTGCATTGCAGAGTTCCTCAGCTACCATCGGTATTCTGCAGGCGTTCTCTGCCGGAGGCGTGCTCACGTTTAAGGCTATTTATGCCGTTATTGTCGGTATTTACCTGGGTGACTGCGTAACCACAGCAATCGTCTGCTCTATTGGTGCCCGTCCGGAAGCTAAACGTGTCGGTGTCGTTAATATTCTTTTTAACCTCAGCGAGACGGTGGTGGTTCTGGTTGGCATCACAATTATCCACAAACTCGGTTTGCTGGATTCACTATGGGATAAGACCGTCAACTCCGGTATTATTGCAAACACCAACACGGTTTTCAATCTGGCTTGCGCTGTTCTCCTCTTTCCGATGATCGGTGTATACGAAAAGCTGAGCCGCAAGATTGTTCCGAGCGAACCGGAAAAAGAAGACAAGTACAAAGAAGTGCTCGAAGGTCTCAACCCGGCTTTCTTTAACACGCCAATGCTTTCTCTTCGTTCCTGCTACGAGGTGCTGATGGCTATGTTTACAGCTGCACGTTCCAATCTTGAAGCCGGATTTGAACTGCTGAATAGCTTTAAAGAATCCAGATACCGGGAGGTGCTGGTCGAAGAAGGAGATATTGACCGCCTGACCGACCATTTAAGCCGCTACATGGTAGACCTTTCTCCGCATTTGCATCAGGAATTGCACGCCGGTATCCTGAACCAGTATTACAAGGTGACAACCGAATTTGAACGTCTCGGAGACCATGCTGTGAATATTGCCGACAGTGCGGCAGGCCTTGCAAAGAACAACACAGCTTTTTCTCCTGAGGCCCTGAAAGAAATCAGTGTGCTCCAGCAGCTTATTAATGATTTGCTTGACCATACCCGGGCGGCTTTTCAAAAGCGTAGCCTGAGGGAAGCAGAAAGCATTGAGCCGCATGTTCGTGTTCTCAATGAGTTTATAAACCAACTGCAGAAAAACCATTTCAAACGTATGGGAGAGGGAATCTGTTCACTCTATGCAGATGCTGCTTTTTCAAACCTGATGGGGGACTGTAAAAGAATCGGAGCTATCTGCTCCAATGTCGGGATTGCCACGCTGGTTCGTGCCCATCCGGAGCTTGCTGATCATGAACATCTCTATTTTGAAAACATCCAGAACAGCGGAGACGGTACCTTCAATCAACTCTTTGAGGAAGCTCACAATCGATATTTTGATATGCTGAATACTGTTACAAAAACAGAATAAGTACCTCAGGTATTATCCGGGAATGGTTTTTGAACCGTTTCCGGTTATTTCTTTCCCTGCGAGTTTCCAAAAATACGTGTTGATTTCTTGACTGCAGTTCTTTATAATTCTATTGGTTCTGATGAAGTTTATTTCTTTGATTGGTAAGGAAAGTGTATGATCGATAAAATTATTGAGGTCGAAAGAATTGAAGATGTAATCAATGTTTTCGGTTCTTTCGATCAGAATTTGAGAATTCTGGAAAATGAACTCGGCGTCAAGGTTCTCGACAGGGAAAACGCTCTGCATGTTTGCGGGGAGGCGGAGGATGTACTGCTCGCTGAGAAGGCAATCGGCGGTCTTTTGACACTTGCTGCAAAAGGAGAAACGATAAGTGACCAGAACGTGCGCTATGTTCTGCGTCTGGTTCAGCAGGGCAGAGAAGATAAGATTCAGGAACTTGTGGGAGATGTTATCTGCATTACTGCAAACGGAAAACCCATAAAACCGAAAACTCTCGGCCAAAAGCTGTATTGTGATGCCATCGCTTCCAACACGATTACGGTCGGAGAAGGCCCCGCAGGAACGGGAAAATCCTATCTTGCAGTTGCAGCCGCAGTTGCTGCTTTCCGGGCGGAGGAAGTAAACCGTATCATTCTTACACGTCCGGCTGTAGAAGCAGGGGAGCGCCTCGGCTTTCTTCCGGGAGACCTTCAAAGCAAGGTAGATCCTTATCTGCGGCCGCTCTATGATGCCCTGTTTGATATGCTCGGGGTTGAAACATATCAGAAGTATCTTGAACGCGGTAATATTGAAGTGGCTCCGTTGGCTTATATGCGTGGCAGGACGCTTGATGACAGCTTTATTATTCTGGATGAAGCCCAGAATACATCCGGCGAGCAAATGAAAATGTTTCTTACGAGGCTCGGATTCGGATCCAAAATGGTTATCACCGGTGATGTTTCGCAGATTGATCTGCCGGAGGAGAAGACCAGCGGACTGAAGGTTGCCATGAAAGTCCTTGAAGGGATTGACGATGTTGCAATCTGCACGCTTACCGGGGCTGACGTTGTGCGGCACCGCCTTGTGCAAAGGATTATTGAGTCCTATGAAGAATATGAAAAGAAGAATCCTGCCGGAAGCTCTTCCGGTAAGTCAAAACCGCCGCAGAAATTCAGGAGGAAGTTTGAGAAATGAATGAAGTCTATATCAGCCGGGCGAAAAGGAATCTGGGGCATCCGCAGAGCGCCCGCCTCATCCGAAAGGCTGTTGAAAAGGTGCTGGAGGCAGAAGATATACCGGAGCTTTGCATCGTCTCCGTCCTTCTCTGTGATGATGAGGACATCCGGGCTGCGAATAAACAGTTCCGGAATTGCGACAGTGTCACTGACGTGCTTTCTTTCCCGTTTAACGACCTCGTTCCCGGTTCCTTTTGCAGCGAAGGCTGTGACTGTGAGATTGAAACAGGAGCCATTCTTCTGGGAGATATTATGCTTAACCTGAAACGCTGTGAGAAACAGGGAGAAGAATACGGACACGGATTCAACCATGAAATACAATACCTCACGGTACATTCTGTCCTGCATCTGCTCGGGTATGATCATACGGACGAGGGAGAAATGAAAAAGCAAATGCGCACACGCGAAAAAGCAATTATGGGGGAGCTGACAGATGACTGAGACAGCAATCATCACAATTTGCGGAAGGCCGAATGTAGGAAAGTCGACTTTGACAAATGCTCTTGTTGGGGAAAAGATCACCATTGTATCCAGCAAACCGCAGACGACGCGCAATCGCATTATGGGAGTTGTTACAAAAGGCGAAACACAGTTTGTTCTGCTCGATACTCCCGGCTTTATCAAACCGCGCAATCGCCTCGGGGACTATATGGTTAACGTGGTGAAAGAAAGTGTAACGGATGTTGACTGTATCCTGTTCCTTGTTGAACCGGTTCCGGAAATCGGTCCGGGAGAGATGTCACTCCTGGAGAAAATCCGGGAGAGCAGTGTTCCGGCAATTCTGGTAATCAACAAGATCGACACGATTGAAAAGGAAAAACTTCTTGCGGTCATTGCAGAGTGGACGCAGGCTTTTCCGTTTGATGCGGTAGTACCCGTATCTGCAAAAGACGGAGATGGGCTGGACATTCTCCTTGATGAAATGCATAAATATGTAACAGAGGGCCCGCATCTCTTCCCGGAAGACAGCATTACCGATCAGCCGGAGCGACAGATCTGTGCAGAACTGATCCGGGAAAAGATCCTTCAGTGTATTGAAAAGGAAGTGCCCCATGGAACCGCTGTGGAAATCAGCAAGTTTTCCGAAAGAGAAAACGGCATTCTGGATATCGAAGCCATTATTTATTGTGAAAAACCGAGCCATAAGGGAATTCTGATTGGAAAAAACGGTTCCATGCTGCGGCAGATCGGAGCAGAGGCGAGAGAAGAAATGGAAGATCTTCTCGGCGCGAAAGTATTCCTGCAGACCTGGGTAAAGGTAAAAGAAAACTGGCGTGACAGCGAAATTCAGCTTCGAAATTTCGGTTACCGGAACGAGTGATGGCTTTTTCCAGGTCTGATGCACTGGTTCTCCGTGAGGTGCGATACAAGGAAGCGGACAGGATCCTGACACTGTTTACATATGATCGCGGAATTGTGACTGCAAAAGCCCGCGGGGCGGTGAGGAAGAGCAGCAGAATTGCTGCTGCAACACAGCAGCTTACGCTTTCGGAAATGGATTTTTTCGAGAATAAAGGGAGGCTGACCGTTCAGGAGGCTGTCGTAAAGGAGCCATTTGAAGGGCTCCGGATGAATTTTGAGAATTATGCCCTCGGCTGTTACTTCGCCGAATGTATCGAAGCATTTGTGCAGGAAGAGCAGCCGGATGCCGACGCCTTCCAGCTTATCCTAAATTCCCTTTATGCGATCAGCCATGAATTGTGCAGCCCGTTACTGGTGAAAGCGGCTTTTGAGATTCGGCTGATGTGTCTGATGGGCTATGCACCTGATCTGTCAGGGTGCTGTTATTGCGGAAAAACGGATCCGGTTCTGCCGGTTCTCGGCGTGCAGTCCGGACATATATGCTGCAGAGAATGCAGAAAGAACGGACTCGGAGAGGGTATGTATTTGTGCAATGCCTCTCTTGGTGCTATGCGGTATATTGCGGCTGCTCCGGCGAAACGCCTGTTTTCCTTTACCCTGCCGGAAGAGGCTCTGACGCGCCTGAATCTGGCCACTGAGAACTATCTGGCAGCACAGTCGGGACGCCGCTTTTCCACTCTGGAATACTGGAAGAAAACTTTGTCCCAGTCCAATGCTTTAAAGGTGAAAATATGAGCTTTTTTGAAAAATCTTTATCCACGCTGGAACTGCCGGTTGTTCTGAAAATGCTTTCCGAACAGGCGGTAAGCGCTCCTGCCAAGGAAGAATGCCTTTCACTGAAACCGTCTGTCGAGCAGGCTGAAGTTGCTTTGCGGCTTGAAGAGACAAGCTGTGCCTGTACGATGATGACGGTGCGTGGAAGCCCTTCCTTTTCCGGAGTAAAAGATATAAGGCCTTCCCTCGCAAGAGCGGATCTTGGGGGTGCGCTCAATACGCGGGAACTGTTGAATATTGCAGCGCTTTTGCGCTGCGCAAGGCTGGTACGCACTTATGTAGCGGATGACAGCGTCGGAAAAACAAAAATCGATCATCTGTTTTCGGCACTCCGTGCCAACAAATATCTGGAGGAAAAGATCACTTCCTCTATTTCCGGAGAAGATGAGATCTCCGACAGTGCTTCTTCGGATTTGGCAGATATTCGACGTAAAATGCGTGCGGCAGCGGCAAGAGCAAGGGAAGCTCTGCAAAAGATTATATCTTCGCCATCTTATGCAAAAGTCCTGCAGGAACCGATCATCACTATGCGCTCGGAACGCTATGTCGTTCCGGTAAAGGCGGAATACAAGAATTCGGTACCCGGTCTTGTGCATGATATTTCCGCAACCGGTGCCACACTTTTCATCGAGCCGATGGGTGCAGTCAAAGCAAATAACGAGCTGCGGGAGCTCGCTGCGAAAGAAAAGCTTGAAATTGAGCGGATCCTTGCAGAGCTTTCGGCAGAATGCGCAGCACACCGGACAGACATGGAGTCTGACTGGTTTTTGCTGGTTCGACTGGACGTGATCTTTGCCAAAGCAAAGCTTTCCTATGCATTGAACTGCTGTGCAGCTGCAGCAGGAGAGGATGGAATCCTTCTTCGCAAAGCCCGGCATCCGTTCCTAAACCGAGATACTGCAGTCCCTATCGATGTAGAACTCGGCCGTGGGTTTGACACGATGGTTATCACAGGTTCCAATACGGGAGGCAAAACGGTCGCCTTGAAGACGATCGGGCTGCTTGCCGCCATGAATCAGTGCGGATTGCACATTCCCGCCTCTGACGGAAGCACGCTTCCTGTCTTCAGCCATATTCTTGCTGATATCGGTGATGAACAGAGCATCGAACAGAACCTTTCCACTTTTTCCGCACATATGACAAATATAGTCAGTATTCTTGAGGAATGTGATGAAAAGTCCCTTGTTCTCTTCGATGAACCGGGTGCAGGAACCGATCCTGCAGAAGGAGCTGCCCTTGCTGTTTCAATTATCGAACATGTGAGAGCGAAAGGTGCGCTGATTGCAGCCACTACGCACTATACCGAACTAAAGTTTTATGCGACAAATGAACGCGGTGTAATCAATGCATCCTGTGAATTTGACATCGAAACTCTTCGCCCGACCTACCGTCTGTTAATGGGTATTCCCGGGAAATCCAATGCTTTTGCGATTTCCAGGCGCCTCGGCCTTCCTGATGAGATCATCAACGATGCGAAAAACCGTGTAAGCACGGAAAATGCCAGCTTTGAAGCAACAGTAGAAAAGCTTGAGCAGATGCGGGTTCTGCTGGAAAAAGACCGGGATGCCGAGCGATTGAAACTGCGGGAAGCTGAGGAAAACGCGAAACAGTCCGCCCGCCTGAAGGCAGAGCTTGATGTCCGTTTGGAAAAGGCAGATGTTAAAGCCCGGCGCGAAGCCGAACGCATTCTTGAAGAAGCACGGGAAACGGCAGAACAGGTCTTTTCCGAACTTGATGAAATGAAAAAACGTCTCAATGAGGAGGACGATATACACCGTATCAACACAGCCCGAAATGAACTGCGTCGCCGGCTGAACGAGGCAAAAGACAGTCTTGACCCGGGTTCCTTCCGTCAGGAAGATACCAGGCAATCTGCCCGTGAAATCCGGGAAGGCGATGTGGTGGAAATCCGCTCTATGGGAATTCAGGCAGAGGTGGTCTCCGTTTCGGCTGACAGGACGCTTACACTAAAAGCCGGAAGGATGACGGTAACGGCTAAGGAAAACGAGGTATATTTGCTCGAAGGAAAATCGGTAAAACCAAAAAAGAACATCACTTCTTCCGGTGCCTCTCTGCGTGCTTCCTCTTTCAAACCGGAAATTGACCTCCGCGGTATGGAGTCGATTGAAGCCGTAGCAACGGCCGAGCAATTTATCGATGGGGCTGTTATGGCCAAAGTTTCTCCGATCCGTATTATCCATGGGAAAGGCACAGGTGCCCTGCGTACAGCCATTCATCAGATGTTGAAACGGAACAAGGCAGTTCGTTCCTTCCGCCTCGGAGTATTCGGAGAAGGAGAGACGGGCGTAACGATTGTTGAGCTGAAATAACAGTACGTCTGCTTTAACAGTGTTTGGCAGACTGCTCCAGGTATTCAATAATTGGCAACTGTGGTCGAATTGATATAAAAAACGATATATTTTATGGCAAAAAATGGTAAAATCTAACAAATATGAACTGCTTGTTGACGATTGGAAAAAAATCTGCTATTCTTACCCTGTACTTTATTGTATAAGGAGAGGGAACTATGGTCTCTAAAGAAGTAGTTATTAACAATCAGGTTGGTCTTCATGCAAGACCTGCGACTTTCTTCATCCAGAAAGCCAATGAGTTCAAGAGCAGCATCTGGGTCGAAAAGGACGAGCGCCGTGTCAATGCGAAGAGCCTTCTCGGTGTTCTTTCCCTCGGTATCGTGAAAGGAACGACGATTAATCTCATTGCTGACGGTCCTGATCAGGATGAAGCAATTGATACGCTTTCCGCGCTGATCGATTCTGACTTCTCTGAGTAATCTCAAATGCTAAAAAAGGGCGTGCTGGTAGGGCACGCTTTTTTTATACTTTGAGGAATTATCCCAGTGGTTGCAATAACAGTAAGGTATGCTCTTGATAACGGAAAACGGGAGGCGGCGCTTGAAACCTGAATTGGAAACACTCCGGTCAAAGGCGAATAATCTGCCTCTTCTGCCCGGTGTCTATATTATGCTCGACAGCAAGTCCGAAGTCATTTATGTCGGGAAAGCGAAAAAGCTGAAAAACCGTGTCGGCAGCTATTTCCACGGAGAGCATCTCCCGAAAGTCGCCGCCATGATCGACAAGATTGCGGACTTCAACGTGATTGTCGCAAACAGTGAGTTTGAAGCCCTCATTCTTGAGAATTCTTTGATCAAACGGCATAAACCGCATTACAACATTTTACTCAAGGATGATAAAGGGTACCCTTTTATCCGAATAGATTTAAACAAACCTTACCCTGTATTGACGGTTGCCTCCAGGCGTCTCAACGACGGAGCTTCCTATTTCGGTCCTTTCGGCGGCCGCGGTGTCGTTCATGAGATCATACGCTCCATCTGCCGCACACTACTCCTTCCGGATTGTACACGGTCTTTTCCCGCCGAGATCGGAAAGGAGCGTCCCTGCCTGAACTACCATCTTGGTACATGTGATGGCTGGTGTCTTCCTGAGCTGAGTGAAGAAGATTATAGAAACAGGATACAGCAGGCTGTTTTGATCCTGGAAGGTCGCAGTGATGATCTGATTACTGAATTACGGAGCAGAATGGAAGCTGCTGCTGAGGATTATCGTTTTGAACTGGCTGCCCGCCTGCGAGACAGGATGCGCTCTGTGGAAGCGCTTGTGAACAAACAGCGTGTCATCTCTACTGCCTTTACGGATACCGATGCCCTTGCTTTCTGCCGCGGTGCGATCTGCTGTTTTTCAGTGATGCATTTCTCAGAGGGAGATCTTGTCGGTAAGGAAACTGTCGTGATCGACGAGCCGATCGAGGACGATGCCGGAGCAATTTCCGAAATCGTCAAGCAGTATTATCTTCCGAGAGAAGGGATGCGCCCCGGCCTGATTCTGCTGCAGGCGGAGCCGGAAGACAGGGAAGATCTCGAACAGCTTCTTTCGGAAGGCAATCGCCGCAAAGTACATCTGGAAGTTCCGCAGCGTGGTGAAAGGCGCCGTCTGTTGGAAATGGCGGAGATGAATGCGTCTGAGGAGATCCTCCGCCGTACCACCGAAAACCGGAGACGCTCAAAAACATTAGAACTCCTGCAGAAAAGCCTCTCACTCGATCGTTTTCCGGAAAGGATAGAATCCTTTGATATCTCCAATCTGGGCAACACGGGAATTGTGGCGGCTATGGTTGTTTTTCGCAACGGAAAACCGCTGAAAAAGGATTACCGTAAATTCCGCATGAAGGACATGGATTTTCAGGATGACTACGCGTCCATGTACCAGGCTGTTTTCCGCAGGTTCCGCCGTGCGTCAGACGGTGACGAAAAGTTTTCCGATTTGCCGGATCTTCTGCTGATCGACGGCGGTGAAGTTCATGCCGCGACGGCCCGACGCGCGCTTGCAGACCTCGGCATCAGTCTGCCGGTTTTCGGTATGGTGAAAGATGACAGGCATCGCACGCGTGCTCTCATTACACCGGAAGGGATGGAAATAGGCATCCAGAGTACTCAGGCTGTCTTTTCCCTGATCGGCAGGATTCAGGAAGAAACGCACCGGTTTGCCATTGAATATCAGCGCTCTCTGAGGCTCGAGCATTACGGATCCGAGCTGGACAGGATTCCGGGAGTAGGGGAAAAGCGAAAGGCAGATCTCCTCAAAGCATATAAAACCGTGAAGGCAGTTCGTTCCGCTACACTTGAAGAGCTGTGTTCTGTTGTGCCTAAAAACGTTGCAGCAGCCGTCTATGGCTATTTTCATGGCGAAGAGGAAAACCAATCGAAGGAGATGTATGAGCTATGAGAGTCATCACCGGTTCTTGCCGCGGTCGCAGGCTGAAAACGCCGGCAGGGGATGACGTTCGCCCGACGACGGACAATGTCAAGGAGGCTGTTTTCAACATTATCGCTTCCGATGTGGAAGGCAGACGCGTGCTTGATCTGTTTGCCGGTACCGGGCAGCTCGGGATCGAAGCACTCTCAAGAGGTGCCCGGGAGGCAGTATTTGTAGACTCTTCACCCGCTTCCCTGAAGATTGTAAGAGAAAACCTGCAGCTTTGTTCGATGGAGGCACAGGTGGTTCGTTCGGATGCGATAGCCTATTTAAAACACTGCGCGCCTTTTGATCTGATCTTTGTTGATCCGCCTTATGCTTCCGGTTTGTATGAAAAAGTTCTGGAATGTATCAATTTATTTGACATCCTGTCGGAAGGTGGTATAATAATTGTTGAGGCTGATCGTGACTGCGCGCTTCCCGAACTGTCGCCGCCTTATCGGCGCCTCAGGGAGTACCGTTACGGGAAAGTAAAAATCTGTACCTATACCAAGGAGAGCGCGGTATGAGCATAGCAATTTGCCCCGGCAGTTTCGATCCGATCACCCTGGGGCATCTCAATATCATACGACGCACGGCTAACATTTTTGACGAAGTGATTGTCTGTATCATGAACAACTCTTCGAAGACTTCACCGATGTTTACGGTGGAGGAAAGGCTGGATATGGTTCGCCGGGCAGTTTCACGCTACTCCAATGTGCGGGTGGATGCCCAGTCCTGTCTGCTGGCAGAATATGCCAGGCAGTTCGAGGGAGCCGTGATTGTCAAAGGGCTGCGCGCTGCGTCCGACTTTGAATATGAGTTTCAGATGAATCTCATTAACAAAAATATTAATCCCGGCCTGGAAACGATGTTTCTCACTGCCGACGGAAAGTATACCTTTCTCAGTTCCTCTGTCGTGCGGGAGATGGCAACTTACGGAGCTGACATTACAGGCCTTGTCCCTAATGAGCTGATCAAAGAAATTGAAAATAAAGCCAAACAACGGAGGAACTGAAACCAATGGATAATTCAAACGATATCATCGAACTGCTGGACATTCTGTATGGAATGGTAAATGAAGCGTGGGGGGTTCCCCTCGGCAATGACAAGTGCATCATCGAACGCGAAAAAGCAATAGATATCATCAATGATATTAAAGCCGCACTTCCGTCTTCCATTTCCGAATCCAAGCGCCTTGTTGCTGCGCGCGATGAATTCATCGGCAATGCCAAAAGGGAAGCTGAAGCGCTGAGGAAAAATGCCGAAGAGCAGGCTGCCCGCATGGTGGATGAACAGGAAATCGTCCGTGTGGCGAGAGAAAAAAGCGCACAAATGGTGGAGGAGGCCGAGAAGAAATCCGGTGAGCTCAAACGTATCGCCAGTCAGTATGTTGATGAGATCATCCGCCGTGCTGAATCTACCCTGAATGATGCTCTGACTACCGTTCGTCAGACGCAGTCCGCCTTCCAGGGAACCAATCCGCTTGCTGCGGCTCCTACTGTACAGGAAGCGGAAGAACCTGAAGAAGAAGACGAGGAAGGGTGGGCCTGAGAGCACAATACAAGGTTTTGTGCTTTGTTACAAACATTGGCACCAAGTCCTGTACCGAAACAAAAAACAGCGCCGAAAAGGCGCTTTTTTTGTTCCCAAAAACAATCGGAAAGGCGGAAATGTGGAATAAAAAAGACGAAAAAATACAAAAAGTTTCACTTGCAATTTAAGGATACACCCCATATAATAGTGGTGGAAAATGGTTAAAAGTGGTGAAAAGTGGGGTATAGCAAAGTGACAGGGGAGTATAAACATTCATTAGACAGCAAGGGTCGTATCTTTATTCCTGCTCGCCTCAGGGAAGAATTGGGAGAAGTTTTTTATATCACCCTTTCGATGGACAGATGTCTCAATGCATACAGCAGTGCCAGCTGGCAGGAGCTGTCTGAAAGAGTCAGCGCAATGCCGTATGTAAACCAGAGAAAAATGCGTCCGTTGTTTGCATATGCGGCACGTTGTGAGCTCGATGCCCAGGGGCGTGCATTAATCCCTGCTCCCTTAAGAGAATATGCGGGATTGGACAAAAATGTTATTGTGATCGGCTGCAACAATCACGCAGAGCTTTGGGATCCTGAAGAATGGGAAAAAGTCTGCGGACTGGAAAAGAGTGCGGAAAACATTGCTGCCGTTATGCAGGAGCTCAGTTTCTGATGGAAGATGCACTTCATGTTCCCGTCCTTCTGCAGGAATGTCTGGATGGGCTCGCAATCGACACCGATGGGGTATATTTGGATGGAACACTTGGCCTCGGCGGGCATTCTTTTGAAATCGCATCCCGTTTGACGAAGGGTCGGTTGATCTGTATCGATAAGGATGACTTTGCTCTGAAGCGTGCGTCCGAACGTCTGGCACCGTTTGCCGGCAGAGTTACGTTCGTCCATTCTGATTTTCGATATGCATCTTCCGTTGTCAGGGATCTCGGTGTCGGGAGTGTGAACGGCATGCTGTTTGATCTCGGGGCCTCCTCGCCTCAGCTGGATGACGCCGAACGTGGCTTTTCTTATATGCAGGATGCTCCCCTTGATATGCGTATGGACAGGACGTCTTCACTTACGGCTTACGATGTGGTAAATACGTATCCTGCAGAGGATCTTGCACGGATTTTTTTCGAGTATGGAGAAGAAAAGTTCTCCCGGAAGATTGCAGCCGCTATCGAAAAGGTGAGAATGGCCCACCCTCTGGAGACTACTTCGGAACTTGTCAGTGTGATCAAGGGAGCCATGCCTGCTTCTGCCTTGAGGGAGAAACAGCATCCGGCCAAACGGTGTTTTCAGGCCATACGTATAGAAGTGAATGATGAGCTCGGTGCAGTGCGTGAAATGATGCGTACTGCACCGGATGCGCTTGCACCCGGCGGGCGTCTGTGTGTCATCAGTTTTCATTCCCTGGAAGACAGGATTGTGAAAACGGAAATACAGAAGCGGGAAAACGGCTGTACCTGCCCGCGGGAAGCACCGATCTGCACCTGCGGCTTTGTAAGGACGTTGCGCAGCGTCACGCGAAAACCGATTACCGCTTCGGAAGCAGAACTTAAATCCAATCCGCGCTCACGTAGCGCAAAACTAAGAATCGCAGAGCGGGTATAAAAAGAGATCATGAAACTCAAAGCCTTAACAGAAAACTTGACATTGCTCAAGAATACTGCTGATCCGGAAACTGAAATTGAGGGCATTGCATATGATTCCCGTTCCGTTCGGCAGGGCTACGTGTTTGTGGCAATCAGAGGTTTCCAGTCTGACGGCCATCGTTTTATCCCTGATGCCGTAAAAGCGGGTGCATCGGTTATTATTTGTGAAGAAGCCCCTGAGGATGGGGTTCCGTTCCTTCAGGTTGAAAACAGCCGCCTTGCCCTGGCTTTGATCAGTGTCGCATGGTATAGTGCTCCAGCCTGTGGAATGAAGCTCATCGGCGTGACGGGGACAAGCGGCAAAACCACGACGACGCATCTCATCAAGCATATTCTGGAAGTGGTTGTCGGTGCGAAAGTCGGTCTGGTAGGGACGAATGGGAACAGAATCGGCAGTGAGCTGATCCACACCGAATTCACTACACCGGAAAGTCTGGAGCTTCAGGGGCTGTTTCGCCGCATGGCGGACGAGGGATGCTCTTATGTGGTGATGGAAGTCTCATCCCATTCTCTTGCGCTTGAACGCGTCAGCGGAAACCTCTTTGATGTGGCTGCTTTTACAAATCTAACGCAGGACCATCTTGATTTTCATAAGACGATGGAGGAATATGCCACTGCCAAACGTCGGCTCTTTTCTATGTGCAAAGCGGCCTGTATCAATCTGGATGACGCACATGCTTCCTGTATGATGGAAGGTATGTCCTGTCCGTGTTTGACGACTTCTGCTTTCGACCGCTCTGCGGATCTCTTTGCCGATCAGATTTCCCTCACGGCAGACGGAGTCTCTTTCACGGCCGTTTACAGAGAAGAGCGTGTTCCTGTCACGCTTGCTATTCCGGGGCTGTTTTCCGTTCATAATGCTCTTACGGCGCTTTCCGTCTGTATGCAGGCCGGCATCCCGCTTTCGGAGGCAGCTGCTGCTCTTGCTACGGCAAAGGGAGTTAAGGGCAGGGTGGAAACGGTGCCGACAGGGAAAGACTATACCATTATTATAGACTATTCTCATAAACCGGATGCACTGGAAAATGTGCTGAAAACGCTGCGCCCTGTTACACGCGGCCGCCTGATTACGCTTTTTGGTTGCGGCGGCGACAGGGATCGCCAAAAGCGTCCCATCATGGGGAGAGTTGCCGCAAAATTCTCCGATTTTGTGATTGTCACAAGCGATAATCCCCGTACAGAAGACCCGGATGCTATTATTTCGGAAATCGTGGAAGGCCTCCGCGACACTGCAACACCATACCATGTCTTGACTGACAGAATAGAAGCGATCCATTATGCTATTGACAACGCAGCCTCAGGTGATGTAATATTACTTGCCGGAAAAGGGCATGAAGACTATCAGATTGTCGGTCACGAGAAGCATCATATGGATGAAAGGGAAATCGTTGCCGATTATCTGAAAGAAAAGAGCAGCTTATGAGTATCAGGCTTATTACAGCGTTTGTCATCGGAATTCTGTTTGCAACAGTCTTCGGGAAGTTCTACATTCCCTGGCTTCGGAAACAGAGAGCCGGGCAGGAAATCCGACAGGACGGTCCGAGCTGGCACAGTGCCAAGGCGGGCACGCCGACCATGGGTGGGGTTATGTTCATTCTTGCTTCCGCTCTCGGCATTTTGACCGTCGGTTTCGAAGACATGCTGCATGGCCGTTTTCTTCATCTCTTTGTGTTTCTTTTCGCACTGGTGTTCGGTGCAATCGGTTTTCTGGACGACTGGGAAAAGCTCAAAAAAAAGCAGAATCTCGGTCTTACCGCAAAAATGAAGTTCCTTCTCCAGCTTGGCGCGGCACTTCTCTTTGTCATCCTGATGGAACGTTTCCATATCATCAGCAGCCGGGTTTATCTTCCGTTCTTTAATGTGTATTTTACCGTTCCCCGCTGGTTCTATTATGTTGCTTCTGCCTTTATCATCTGCGGAACCGTAAATGCGGTGAATATTACGGATGGAATTGACGGGCTGGCTGCAGGGACATCGCTTCCTGTTTTTCTCTTCTTTGTCACCATCGTTTTTATGACTGGGAAGTATGTGGAACTCGGTGTTTTCGCCTCTTCTCTGCTCGGTGGTCTTCTCGGTTTCCTGTTCTATAATTTTAATCCGGCGCAGGTATTTATGGGCGATACCGGATCCCTTTTTCTCGGCGGTGCGCTTGCAGCCATGGCATTTGCGTACGATATGCCGCTCATTCTGGTTACGCTCGGGTTTGTCTTCCTGGTGGAGACACTTTCGGATATCATCCAGATCGTTTACTTCAAGCTGACACACGGCAAACGCGTATTCAAGATGGCACCGTTCCATCATCACCTTGAAATGGGCGGCTGGACAGGAAAGAAATGGAGGGAAAAAGAACTCTTCTTTCTCTTTACAGGGGTTTCGTTCCTCTTCGCCATCCTTTCCTTACTCGGTGTATCCGGCCGGGCATTCTGAACAGAAATGACAAAACCTCCGGTTTCCCGGAGGTTTTTGCATTAGTGTAAAACTATCCTAAATCGTAATTACTTAGTCCCAGCCAACCCACTTTAATGAGCTCGCGACGGAGCACAAAATTGAGGTACAATGTTAACTTCGCGAGCCATAGAATGCAGTTATTACGAAGCGCCTGATCAGTTACATTAATTCTATAAATGCTTTTGGAAGAAATCGAATCAGATCTGAAGGGGCAAGCGAATACTCTCCCGTTTCTTTACGGGCCAGATCTCCCGCCCGCCCGTGCAGCCATGCAGCACGGCGCACGGCAGATAGAGGCTCAAATCCCTGCGCCAAAAGAGCGCAGAGAATGCCGCAAAGGACATCGCCGCTGCCTCCTTTTGCCATTGCTGCATTTCCCATCGGATTTACGGAAACAGCATCTCCTTTGCAGATCAAAGTGCCGTGACCCTTCAGCAACAGGATAACATCCGGATGAATCTGCCCGAAGTGCAGAACCCCTGCCAGCCTGCCTTTTTCCAGAATTCCGCCGATTCTGCGAAATTCCCCCTCATGAGGCGTCAGGATCAGCTGCGTACGGCATACAGAAAAAAGATCCGGCATCCTGCCGAGAATGGTCAGTGCATCCGCGTCCAGAACAAGCGGGCATTCTGCTCTTTTGATTACGGCAGCCAGAATCTCTGCGCTGCTGTTACCTGTTCCGAAGCCCGGCCCGATAACGCAGGCATTTGCACGCTTCAAAGCCGGGAGGATGATGTCAAGCGCTGCCGGCGAAGCACAGCCGGATTCGGAAGGAAGCGGCGTTACAACCGACCCGTCACAACGGGAGGCGACAATCGTATAAATGTTGTCCGGAACCATCAGTGTTGTCAGCCCAGCTCCGCTTCTTTCGCAGGCGTTAGCTGCCAGCACCGGAGCACCGGAAAACCCGACAGATCCTGCAACGATCAAAGCCCGGCCGTAGCTGTATTTGTGCGTATCGTTTTTCCGCGGGGGAAGTATAAGGTCTTCTTTTTCCGGCAGAAGTACTTTTACATTTCCAGCGGAGTCCGTATCCCGGTCCGGATAAAGCGCTTTATATTTTTCTAAAGACAGGTTTTTCATCCATCCGTACTCCGTGATGCCTGTTTAACATTTTCATCCTTATGCGCAGTGAGCTCAAAAGGAGTCGTAACGAGAAGCATATAGATTCCGAGAATAGCAACACTCGGTGCCTGATACAGCAGGGGATAAGGAATCCAGCGGTAAAAAACCTCAAGCAGGAAGTTTCCTTCTGTTTCCACGGTGTAAAAGTAATTAGCATTTGCGTACACACCGGTAAAGCGCAAAAGCATATTGAAGCCGAAAAGGCATACCATAATCAGTACGGCAGTCAGGAGAGTACGCGGCAGATCACGGTATCTCGGGCGGTAGAGGCCGAAGGTGACGAGAGCCAGCCCTTCCATTACAATCATGAAATGTGTTCCAAAGTAGCCGATCATTCGAGGAAGGAAGATAGAATAACCGCTGAAGCCGGTTCCGGGCATTGCAAGTGCCATGAGCCCTCCGAGCGGAGCACAGAAAAAACAGAAGCACATGATCGCTCTGTTTTTCTTCAGCACGGCAATCGGAATCAGGATCATATTGATGTTGCACATATGCAGCGGCAGCTCGCCCCACCAGTTAAATCCGCCGAATTCTGCCTTGATAATATTATAATCGCTGTCGAGAGAGAGTGCGTATTTATAGATAAAAAACCCGACAAGTGTGATGAGGCAGGCCGTGACCAGCACGGTCTGCTTTGCTTTTTCGCTCTTCCCTTTCAGCAGCAGGCTCGCAGCTGTAAGAAGCAGCAGAAAGAGCGCAAACACAGCATTGAACAGCGTGTTAAACGGTCTCAGGATCCAGAAATCGGCAGACAGATCCATAATCCGATATCCTCCGAAAATACGATAAAAATAATATATCACGGCCATTGCTTAAATTCAACATTCCATTTATAATAGTGCCATGAATACTCATTTCAGAGAGGAATGCAACTATGCAGTATCGCTATGTATTTTTTGATATGGACGGGACCCTTCTGGACACTCTTGACGATCTGCGGGATTCCGTCAACACCATATTGTCAAATTACGGCCTTCCCCCAATTACACGCTATGAAGCGGCGCATTTTCTCGGCAATGGAGCAAAGCATCTTGTGCACTGTTCCCTGAAGCAGCAGGTTTCACCTGAGCAGGAAGAAAAGATCCTTGAGGAATATAAAGTCTGGTATCAGGATCACTGCAGGATCAAAACCGCACCCTATCCCGGTGTGATGGATCTGCTTGCGCATCTGAAGGCAGCCGGCTGCCGTATGGCAGTGGTTTCCAACAAGCCGGATCCTGCCGTCAGCGAACTCAATGAGTACTTTTTCGGTGATCTGATTGAAACAGCTATAGGGGAAAAAACAGGAATCCACCGCAAGCCCGCGCCGGATACCCTTCTGGAAGCCATGCGCCTGCTTGAAGCGGATCGGAAAGAGTGCGTCTATGTCGGTGATACGGAGGTCGACCTGCAGACAGCTGAGAATGCCGGTCTCAATTGTATCTGTGTTGCCTGGGGTTTTCGCAGTGTGGAAGAGCTTCAAACCGCCGGTGCCGATACGATCATCAATACCGCCGACGAACTGGAGAAGCTGATCACAGGGGGTTCTTCTTGATTTGTGCCCATCTGCGCGGATAGTTTTCCGGTGTTTTCCGGATCTTCCGGACCAGCAGTGCACTGTGCTGGATCTCTGTCCCTGGAATGGTATAGAGAAAACATTTTTCCGTTTTCCCGCCGAGTGCCTTAATGGCCGGTTTGGCCTGTTCCAGCTCTTCTTCATAGGAAGGCCCTTTCATGGCGAGGAAAAGCCCTCCCTCTTTCACAAACGGCAGGCAGAGCTCTGCCAGCACATTGAGCCCCGCCACTGCGCGGGAAGTCACAACGTCCGCCGTTTCCCGGTAGTCTTTGGCGGCTTCCTCCGCACGCGCATGCACGCATTCCACGTTACCAAACCCGAGCATGCTGCAGGTTTCCCGCAGAAAGGCAATGCGCTTGTCCAGGCTGTCGAGCAGCATCAGATTCATTTCCGGGCAGGCAATCTTCAAAGACAGACCCGGAAACCCGGCACCCGTCCCGATATCATAGACGGTTTTGCCGCGCATTTCCGCAAAACACAGAAGAGCCGCACAGTCAAGAAAATGCAGCTGTGCAACCTCTGTTTCTCCGGTGATGGCCGTGAGGTTCATCACCCTGTTTTTTTCTTCCAGCGTATGAAAGTACAGACGGTAACGCGCAAGCGCTTCCTCCGTCAGTGGCAGGCCGAGCGTTTCAAAGCCGGTCTGCAGAACTTCTTCCAGCGTGTTCACGCTTCTTGTTCCGTTTTCGCCTTAATCTGCTTGAGTGCCTGTGCAAGCTGATCCGGGCAGGAGGTGCTTTTAAAACCGCAGCGGATGCCGTCCATCTTTTCAATGGCAGTGTCAAGGTCCATGCCTTGCACCAGGCGGGCTACGCCCTGGCCGTTGCCTGAGCACCCCCCGATAATACGCACATTCTTGATAATATTGCCCTCTGTCTCTATTTCCATCTGCTGGGAGCAGACACCTCTCGGCCTGTATGTGAATTCCATAATCTGTTTCCTTTCGGATAATCCATATTTCTGCACACAGAATATACCATGGCGGTGCAATTCTTTCAACACGAAAGTTATTTTCCTTCTGTTTTCTTATTTCAGGCTCCTGCATTTCTGCCTGCCTGAATTCAAAGAAAATTCACTTTACAAACATGAGGAGTTATGTCATAATGCCATCAGCAGAACAACCTGTTAAAAACTTTTAAAACTATTAATGGAAAAGGAGAAGTTCTAATGAAAAAATGGGTTTGCCCTGTATGCGGCTATGTTCACGAAGGCGATCAGCCGCCTGAGAAGTGCCCAGTCTGCAAGGTTCCCGGCAGCAAGTTCACGGAGGTCGTAGGAGAGATGACGTGGGCTGCTGAGCATGTTGTGGGTGTCGGCAAGCAGTTTGGGGAAGATGTTCCCGCTGAAGTGAAAGAGGAGATCATTGCAGGGCTGCGCTCCAATTTTGAAGGCGAGTGCTCCGAAGTCGGCATGTATCTCGCAATGGCACGTGTTGCCTTCCGTGAAGGCTATCCGGAAGTCGGCATGTACTGGGAGAAGGCCGGTCTGGAAGAGGCTGAGCATGCTGCCAAGTTCGCCGAACTCCTCGGCGAGGTTGTGACAGACAGTACGAAGAAGAATCTCCAGATGCGTGTTGATGCCGAAAACGGCGCCACCCAGGGAAAGACGGACCTTGCAAAGCTCTGCAAGAAGTACAACCTCGACGCTCTGCATGACACCATTCATGAAATGGCTCGTGACGAAGCCCGCCACGGCAAGGCATTCAAGGGCCTCCTTGAAAGATATTTCAAGTAATTCCGATTTTTTATTTCATATCTGAGAAAGGAGCACTGAGAATGGTATACGTTTGCAACGTCTGCGGCTGGGAATACGACGAAGACGAGCAGGGCACCAAGTGGGAAGATCTCCCTGATGATTTCGTCTGCGAAGTCTGCGGTGTCGGCAAGGAAGATTTCTCTCCCGCTGAATAATAGCAAAATAAAAGAGCAGGGTGCCGGTTTTCCGACACCCTGTTTTTCATTACATCAGCGGAGCTACAAACTTCATCAGTTTTCCCGCTATTTTGTAGAAACGTTTTTCATTTGGAAGCGTTTTGAGCGTTACTTCACGGCATTTGCAGAGCGTTTCCTGAAAATCCTTTTCCATATCCGAAATACAGGCGCAGCGATAGAGATAGGCAGCGCACTCAAAATGATGATAAAGGCTTCTGTAGTCAAGGTTGATGGTGCCTACCACCGCCTTCACATCATCGCTCACAAAAACCTTGGCATGGATAAAACCCGGTGAATATTCATAGATCTTTACTCCTGCTTCCAGCAAAGCCTGATAGTGTGATTTGGCGAGGGCATAAGCCATCTTCTTGTCCGGGATGCCCGGCAGGATCAGCTTCACATCCACTCCGCGCTTGGCGGCATATTCCAGAGACGCCTGCATTTCTCCGTCAAGGATCAGATACGGCGTCATAATGTGCACATAATCAGTAGCCCGGTTGAGAATATCCATATACACGGTTTCGCCCACTTTTTCCGCATCGAGCGGGCAGTCGGCGTAGGGGATCACGTATCCGCTGGGATGTTCCGGTACATCCTCCGGTTCTTGCAGATAAGGGAGAAAGTCAGGGCTTTTTTCACCCTCTTCATCTACTGTCCACATCTGCAGGAACATCAGCGTAAAGCTTTTTACAGCACTCCCACGCAGCAGCACGGAGGTATCCTTCCAGTGGCCGAAGCGTTTGACCCGGTTGATGTACTCATCCGCGAGATTGAAACCGCCGGTAAAAGCCGTTTTTCCGTCTATAATCACGATTTTTCGGTGATCCCGGTAATTATAGCGAGAAGAGACAAAGGGATGGATCGGTGCAAAGGTTTTTGCCCGGATGCCCTGCTTCTCCAGAAGCTGATAATAGTTTTTTGGAAGCGTGAAGATTTCACTCAGGCCGTCATACAATACGCGCACATCCACGCCGGAAGCAGCCTTTTCAACAAGAATTTTCAGCACTTCGCTCCACATATATCCTTCTTCGATGAGGAAGAATTCCATAAAAATATAATGCTCGGCCTTTTTCAGCTCCTCAAGCAGCATGCGGAAAGAATCCTCTCCCTGCGGGAAGTAGACTACTTCCGTGTTCTTATAAATCGGAAAGCATCCGGTGAGGTTGAGATAAGTGGCAAGATCATCTGTCCCCGAGCCATCCGCCTCCAGCTCTTCCCGAACGCCTTCAGGCTGCCTGATCAGGGCCTTCGTCTCACGGATCAGCTCCTCTACACGCCGCTTCAGCACGCGGTGGCCGAGATTTGTCTGCGTATAAAGCAGGAAAAACGCACCGGAAATGGGCATGATGGCAATCAGGAACATCCATGTCAGCTTTGCCGCGGAGTCCATGGAATTGTTGAACAGATAGATGACCATCGCGGCAGAAAAGATGAACTCAAAGATTCGGAAATGCGGAATATATTCCGTTATCCACCAGAAGATCCCGACCAGGATTCCAACCTGCAGGAGAAGCAGTGTGAGAATAACGAGAAAGCGGCTGAAGATCAGGCGTAGGAAGCCTTTTCGCATCGGTTTTGCCAGCCGTAATATTTCGGAACCGCTCATTTTGGAACTGCCCAATCCTCTGCCCCCTTTCGGTTTTATGGGCTATCGCCCCCTGTTTGCCTATACTAACACAAAGGCCTGAACTTGGCAACTGTTTTGATACGGTTGCATTCCTCTCTGCGTCTTGGTACAATGATCAAAAAAAGAGGGAACGGAGCTTACACCATGGATCAGGAAGTTCTTTTTCATATCAGGCCTCTCTTCGCCGATGCATTTGCCTGCAAGGCAGGGGAGTGCCGTCACAGCTGCTGCAGAGGCTGGGAAATTGACATCGATGAAAACACCCTTTCACACTATCGGCAGTTGTCCGGCGCCTGGCGCGAGCGAATGGATGCTGCCATCTGTGAGGATAAATACGGCGCCCATTTTCGCCTCACATCGGAGAATGCCTGCCCTTTTCTCCGTTCCGACGGCCTGTGCGACCTGATCCTTGCTTTCGGAGAGGATGCCCTCTGTGATATATGCGCCCTGCATCCGCGCTTTTATGAGCTGATCGGGCAGTTTGAGCTTTCCGGCCTCGGGCTGAGCTGCGAAGCGGTCTGTGAACTTCTCCTCTCGGAAAACGGAGAACTTTTGTACTTCTGTGAAGAAACGGAAGAATCCTTTCCGATCTTCGCTCTCCTCTCCCGCCTCGGCTTTCCGGCAGAAAATCATTCTCTGTCTTTTCTCCCTGTTGAAGATCCCGCCCGAATGCTTGCCCGGCTGGAGAAAACCGAGCCCATTGATGAAGCCTGGCCGCTCGAGCTTGCCCGCATCCGTCGGGACTGGGCTGAGCACCCTGTTCCGCTGCCGATCGGGCCGCGATACGACAGGATTTTTTCCTATCTCCTATTCCGCGTCCTGGAGGAAGTTCCTCTCCGCGGGCTTGATGCCGTCCTTTCCTATGTGCGTGACGGAGTGAGCTTTGTCGCCCTGCATGATGCCCTGTACGGCGAGGATGCGGAAGCGATGAGGCGCTGGTCGGAACAGATCGAATACAGCACCGAAAATATCCCCTACCTGCTATCCTGTTTCGAGGCCTGAGAAGGGAAAACTGCTACAGGCCTAAGAAGGGAAAACTGCATTTCTCCTTGAAGAAAAGGGAATTCTGTGGTATGATATACTATCCCGTAACAGGTTCTATTGCGAGGTTGATTATTCATGAAAAACCGGCAACTTAAATATACATATAATCGCAAAAGCTTCTTTGGCAAAGCAGCCGCGCTCTGTCTGATCCTCTCAATTGTGTTCCGTGCCGTCGGCGGCCTCCTGAACAGGACGATTTTTGAAGACAGATTTGCAACCTTTGAGTTTGCTCTGCCTATTCTTTGCGCTTTGCTTTATCTTTTATGCCTGATCTGCTTCGGCAGAAGATGGTTTAAGATTACGGTGTTTCCGTTCGTGCTTGGTGTGATGGCATGTGTGGTGCGTCTATTCTCCTATGATAACCTAATGCAGCAGGAGATGCCGGTGGAACGCATCCTGGTCACCGTGTTCTTCGTATTAATTCTCACGGCGGTCTATTCTGCCGTTGCCTTTAACGGCCTTCGGGCAAGGATCCTGCTCTTCCTGCTGTTCCTTGTGCCGCTTGCCTATCATGCGGTTTTTGAAATCTATCCCGTGATCAAAGCGGGTTATGGGCTGAATGCCTCACTTGTCCTGATGGAACTGAGCGTGCTTTCGGTGATTTTTGCCATGCTCTTTGTCTCTCTCGCTTTAAGCAGCAAACCACGCGTAACCGATGTGGATCCCGACAGCGGGAAGACCGTTGTTCCGCCTCTGCCGGGCGACAAGCTGGATGAAAAGCCTCCTGTTGTTACCGGTGGCGCACCGGCTCAGACACCCGAAAAGCCGGGGCCGGCTCCCGAAAAACCGGCGGAAGTCCGCCCCGAGCCGGAAGTTGTCCCTGAACCTGAAAAGGAAGAAGCCGCTCCTTCGCCTGTCGAGGCTCCTGCCGCTTCTGTCAATGCTTTCGAAGAGCCGGAATATGATCCCTTTGCGCCTTCTTCCGGGCCCATTAAACTGACGTTGAATCCCGATCTCGGCTTTGATAACGCAGAAGGAGAAGATGCCTGATGAAACAGGCGAAAAACGTTTCTTCGCTTGACAGCTTTGAGAGCTATATTGCGCGGAAGCGTGCTGAAGATGACAGGGTATCCCTCCAGGTTTATCGGAGGGAACTGACGCCTGTCCTGCGAAGGCGGCGCATGAGGATTCTCCTTATTGTGCTGGCTGTTGCAGCCGTTGCCATCCTGACGCTTGCGTTTCTGATCCGCAGCATACAGGACAGCCGTGCTTATGACCGCTATATCGAAGAAGCGCAGATGAGCACCCTCAGCGGCGATTATGACAGCGCGCTTTCTCTTCTTCGGAAAGCTGCTATGATTGACCCCTCTGATGAATGCCTTCTGATGATGGCGCAGTGCTATGAGGCACAGGGCAATTACGACCGTGCTATTGAAGCCCTTCGCACCATGAAGTCAACAGAGTCGGCAATCACCTCCAAAATAGCCTCCATTGAGGCGAAAAAGAAGATCAAGGCCAATGCGGGCCTTGTGTCGATCAACGGCCGTTCTCACAGCATCACCGAGACAAGCCTTGTGCTCGACAACCAGAACCTGGGGGACGGGGTGCTCTCCGAGGTTTCTAAAATGTACGCCCTGAGCAACCTTTCCCTTGCAGGGAACGGCATTACGGACATCAGCCCCATCACGGCTCTCGGTGGGCTCACCACACTCAATCTCAGCAACAACTCTGTGCAGGATATCACACCACTCTCCGAACTCCCTGCGCTGCGCACGCTCTATCTTGACAACAATCCGATTCGTGATTTCTCTCCGCTTTATTCCATACCGTCTCTTACAACGCTCAGCATCAAAGGTGTTCCCATTACAGAAGATGCCCTGAAAGCGCTTTCCAATGCACTGCCGAACTGTGCCATCAACGGTGCTGCGACGGAAGAGAAAAATCAGCTCATTGCCCTCGGGGGTGAAACGTTCCAGGCCGATATCACCACGCTCGATCTCAGCGGCCGCGGGCTGACGGATATTTCGGCTCTGTCCGCTTGCCAGAATCTCACATCGCTCAATCTCAGCGGCAACAGTATTTCTGACCTGACGCCGCTTATGGATATTCCCGGATTGCAGACGCTTACGCTGGCCTATAACAACGTTTCCGATCTGCGCCCGCTGATGGGCCTTGCTTCCATCCGCACGCTCGATGTCTCCTACAACTCCGTGTCGTCCACGGTCCCGCTTGGGTCTCTTGCCTCACTGCAGGAGCTGAATCTTGCCGGCAACGGCCTGAGCAATTTTACCGGGCTGAGCAAACTCACCAACCTCACATCCCTCAACCTTGCCGCTACGGGCTTTTCGGATGCAAATGTTGACCAGCTCCTTTCCCTCCGCCTGCTCCGTACTCTCAATGTGGAGAACAACGGAGGCTTCACGGGCACAGGATATGATACCCTGCGCTATAATCTGCCCGGCTGCAACATTGTCCATTCCAGCCTGGCATATGCCGTACCTGCCGAGACTTACACCATACAGACGGATGCAACCGAGCTTGACCTCTCCAATACCGGCGTGAGTGATCTCTCATTCCTCATGCAGATGAACAACCTGTCGACGCTTCGGCTTTCCGGCAACGGCATTACCTCCATTTCCGCTTTCCAGTTTACCGAGTCCTGGCGCACGCTATCCGTGCTGGATCTCAGCTATAACAATATTCTCGATCCCACGCCTCTCACAGGTCTCGTGAATCTGACATCGCTTGACTTGTCCTACAACCAGATCACAAATATTATGCCGCTTTATGTTCTGCGGAACTTGCGTGAACTCAACCTGACGGGCAATCCCGTCCCTGCTGACCAGATTCGCGATCTCAACTCCATCCTTCCGTACTGTTTTATCATCCACTGAGATTTTTCAATTCTATCCCGGGAGGTCTTCTGTTTTCCCTGGAATTATGCTATAATAAAATCACCGATTGGTGTTTTATGTTTTCCCTTGGCAGACACCCGCAACACAATACGCAAAAAAGAAAGGAGCAACCACCATGAAGTTCACATTTACCGAAAAAAGAATGGGTTCGTCCGAAGAACTAAGAGAGTATACCCGCCGCAAAGTCGGCAAGCTCGACAGGTTTTTCAAGACGGAAGCAGAGGCTTTTGTAACCTTCAGCCTTGAAAGAGGCAGATATCTCGCTGAAATCACGATCCACAACAACGGCATGTACTACAGGGCAAGCGAGCTTACCTCTGATATGTATGCCTCTGTCGATTCCGGCGTGGCCGCTATTGAAAGGCAGATCCGCCGCAACAAGACGCGTTTGGAGAAGCGCCTGAGAGACGGTGCTTTTGACAAAGAAAGCAGCTACGTCCCGTCGTATGCCCCTGTTGAGGCGAAGGAAGAGAAGGAAGACGAGGAATTCAAAATCGTCCGCAGCAAGCACTTCTCCATCAAGCCCATGTCTCCGGAAGAGGCTATCCTGCAGATGAATCTCCTCGGCCATGAGTTTTTTGTGTTCAAAAACATGCAGGAAGACGATGCTGTCTCTGTCGTTTACAAGCGCAAACAGGGCGGCTACGGCATGATCTGCGACGACGGAACGCAGGAAGCCTGAATAAACGTTTTTTCCCCTCTACTTTTGCTTGCGACATCGCACGAATGTACTTGCCATACTTCTTGATTCCCCTACTTTAGTTCGCGCGTCTGAGCACCAATATATTTGAAATACGCTATATTCCACTCTACTTATGCTCGCGACGGAGCATTAAAATCGAAGTACAATGTTGCCTTCGCGAGCCCTGGTATGCACCAATTACAAGTTGACTGACCAAAAAAGATTAAAAATCCATCAACCCTATTGAAGTTCCCGCGTTTTCGTTGTATAATCTCTTATCTCTATGAAAGAAATCTAGCAGGAGAGTAATTGACTTATGGCTGACAAAGAAAAGAAGTCCGCTTCCGCCGGGAAGACGGACTATACCAAAATCATTGCAATCGCTCTTGCAGTCTGTGCCATCATTGCGCTGATTCTCGGCATCAATCTTGGCAATGTTTCCGGTAAGCTGAAGGAAAGCGTCAATGAAGCTGCTGAGCTGCAGGAAACCGTAACCCAGAAGGAAGAAGAAATCAAAACAATCGCCGCGGAGAAAGAAGAAGCCGTTGCTGCTGTCGTAGCGGAGAAGGAAGAGGCTGTTGCAGCTGTCGTTGCCGAGAAGGAAGAGGCTGTTGCAGCTGTCGTTGCCGAGAAGGAAGAAGCCGTTGCAGCCGTCGTGGCCGAAAAGGAAGAGGCCGTCGCCGCCGCTGTTGCGGAAAAGGATGTTGCCGTAGCTGAAAAAGAAGAGGCCGTCTCCACTCTGAAAATGTATAACGAGGAGCCTGATACCTACGTTAAAAAAGAATTAGAGAAACAGATGGCCGAAAAGGAAGCTGCTTTCCAGGCTGAAATCGAAGCAATGAAGGCCGACGCGAAGGAAGCTGCCGCCGTAGCGGAGAAAAAACTCACTGACCTCGCTTACGATAAAGGCATTGAGTTGAACAATGCCCTTGCCGAGCATGAAGAAGCTCTGACGGTTGCCTTCGCTGCCGACAAGCAGGAAGCTCTCGATGCTGCCGCAGCTGACAAGGCAGAAGCTCTTGAAGCCGCTGCTGTCGAGAAGGAAGAAGCCGTTGCCGCTGTTGTAGCCGAGAAAGAAGAAGCTCTCGAAGCTGCCGCAGCTGATAAGGCTCAGGCGCTCGAAGCTGCAGCCGCCGATAAGGAAGAAGCTGTCGCTGCCGTCGTTGCGGAGAAGGATGAAGCTGTCGCAGCCCTTACAGCTGAGAAAGAGGAAGCAGTCGCAGCCCTCACAGCCGAGAAGGAAGAAGCCCTTGAAGCTGCTGCTGCCGACAAGGCTCAGGCCCTTGAAGAAGCTGCAACCGATAAGGCCCAGGCTCTCGAAGAGGCCGCTGCCGACAAGGCAAAGGCTCTGGATGAAGCTGCTGCTGACAAAGCTCAGGCTCTGGAAGAGGCTGCTGCCGACAAGAAGGCCGCTCTCGAAGAAGCTGCCGCCGACAAAGCTCAGGCTCTGGAAGAAGCCGCAGCCGATAAGAAAGCCGCTCTCGAAGATGCAGCTGCCGACAAGGCTCAGGCTCTTGATGAAGCCGCAGCTGACAAGGCAAAGGCTCTTGAAGATGCTGCAGCTGACAAAGCAAAAGCTCTGGAAGAAGCCGCAGCCGACAAGGCAAAGGCTCTGGATGATGCTGCTGCCGATAAAGCAAAAGCTCTTGATGAAGCTGCTGCTGATAAGGCCAAGGCACTCGAAGAAGCCGCAGCTGACAAGGCAAAGGCTCTGGATGAAGCTGCTGCTGATAAGAAGGCTGCTTTGGAAGAGGCCGCTGCCGACAAGAAGGCCGCCCTCGAACAGGCTGCCGCCGAGAAGGAGGCAGCTCTCCTCAAGCTCGCTGAAGAGCATGATATTGAGGTTAAGAGTATCAAGAAAGCACATCGTGCCGATCTCCTGAAGCTGAGAAAGATTCTGGAAGCTGATCTTGAGAAGATGCAGGATGAATATGAAATCACCGAAGAAGAGCTTAAAAATGCTTCCGAGGATGACACCGTCCTCATCGCAGATCTGAAAGACAGGATTGTCGGCATCAAAGAAAAGATGGCGCAGCAGGCTGCCCTGATTGAAGAGCTGAACGTGCTCCTCGGCAACCGTGGCTATGAGTATACCGATGATGGCGATGTGGTTTACACCGTCACCAGAGGCGATACGCTTGCCATCATTTGCACCAAGTGCGGTGTTGACTACTGGAAGAACCGTGACGATATCCTTGAGGTCAACGGCCTTGATAATGAGAACCAGATCATGGTCGGCCAGATCCTCAAGATCCCCGGATGGTCCTTCGATTGAGTAACTGAATAATGTAAAAAATCCAGCCCCCAAAGGGCTGGATTTTTTCATTTCCGGAATCTATTCGGTTCACTATTTCCCGCAAAACTTTAAAGTTCAGTCTTTCAAAAACTTAGCTCGCGACGGAGCACTAAAATCGAAGTGCAGTGATGTCTTCGCGAACATCCTGACCCGCGATGATCCTTGCTTCGCACAGAATGCACTTGTTACAAAGCGCCTAAACAGTCACAAATCCATTCAACTGACTTCCTTAACCCCTCCAGCATATGTTCGGGGCTATAATCATAAAGCTCGGCAATAACGGGAATATTGCCGGAGAGCTCCAGTATCTCCTTTATCTTGATAAATCCGCTTCCGACCGGGCACGGATACCGCACGGTACCATCTGCAATAATTCTCCCGATATCATCCGCATTGTCGGCTTCTCTTGTCCTGTCTTTCAAGTGCATCGCACACACTCTGCTTTGAAAATGCCGAAAAGCCTCCAACTCATCTTCCTGATGCATGATGAAGTTCCCCGTGTCAAAACAGCAGTACAGCCCTGAGATGTTTGAAAGAAAGCTCTCCAGCCCCGCAACGCTGTTGTAAGGAGAATCCAGCCTGTCCATATCCTCCATACATACCTTGATGCCGCGCTTTCGGCCATACGCCACAGCAGCCTGTACCCCGTCAAGCAATGTTTTCATTGGCCCTTCCGGATGCGTTTCCGAACAATAGGGGACAATCAGCACATTATCCGTGTTTACCTTCACAGCAGCGTCAATCAGTTCCTTGTATCCTTCCGGGTTTCTGTCAAGATCGATCCATGCGTGCAGGCCTGATACGGTTACCCCTGTGTTCTCCATCACAGCGTCGATTTCCGGCATATAATCTCTCAGGCTGTCAAGACAAACATAGATCCCGTTTAGCCCGGCTTCCTGGAGCATGGCTACTGCCTCGGTCATTGTGACACCGCAGAACTCTGCCCCGGTTCGTATATTCTCATAAAAAACAGATATGTTCATAACTCCTCCTTTTCTCGCCTTACCCCTTCAACAGCCAGCCGTTATCCCCATGATAAATCATCTGTTTTGTCATGCCGCCGTCGATGCAGATGTTCTCTCCGGTGATGAAGCCTGCTTTGTCCGAACATAGATACAGCACCATATTTGCAATGTCCATCGGATTCCCGACTCTGCCTGCAGGCTGCTGGACAGCATCCGGCCCCTTATAAGTAATGCCGTTTGTGTCAATCCACCCTGGAGAGATCGAATTAACGCGTACCTTTCCGGCAAAACTCACTGCCAAAGCATGGGTCAGCGCCGCAATTCCGCCTTTTGCCGCTGTATAGCTTTCAGTCTGCGGCTGGCTCATTCTGTCCCGGGAGGAAGAGATGTTGACAATGCTAGCCCCTTTAGCAAAATACGGGGCGAATAGCTTTGAAAGGTAAAAAGGTGCAGTTATGCCTACGGCAAGGGCGTACTGAAATTCCTCATACGTGCATGTGTCAATGCCCTTCATCAGTGGTAGTGCATTGTTGATAAGATAATCTACATGACCGTATTGTTCAATCACGGAGCTGGCAAAAGCTTCCAGCGCTTCTTTGTCTGCAAGATCTCCCACGAAAGTAGTTCCTGGTGTTCTGGAAATCGTACACACAACAGCCCCGCTTTTCCTGAATTCCTCAGCTATACATTTCCCAATCCCGCGAGATCCACCTGTCACTACTGCTATTTTTCCGGAAAACATGGCATTTATTCCTTTCACAGGTATTTTATAGCCTGATAATTTTTTCAGCTAGTATCCGATACTACTTAATACCTCGTTAAGGCCTTTTGCAAAGGCCGCGTGACCATTTTCCGTGAAGTGTACTCCGTCATAGGTCAGTTCAACCTTCCATTCCTCTGCATCCGCATGGAAAATCCCGAGATGTTCCGCAACAGCCTTATAAGTTTTTCCCAGCTTCCGGGAGGCATCAATGAGTTCCTGCGAAGGCACCCAGCTCCCGCGTTTCATAACCGGCGGTGAAATGAGGAGAATTTTTGTGTCCGGAAAGGATTCCTGAAGAACTCTCAGAAAACGTTCCAGATTCAAAGCGATTTCATCCACAGGCTCCTCTTCCAGCAGATCGTTGCTGCCGAGCATGACGATGATCAGATCCAGCGGCAGATAACTACGTATGGCATCGCAGTTAATCGCATACTGATATTCCCGTGGGATGCAGAGCCCGTTCTGCCCGCAGTTGATGATCTCCCTGCCATCTTTCTGCAGAAGGCATGTCCAGCGCACTGTTTCAGGATACCTGGATCCGATGTATGACCTCGGGTCAAAACCGTAGGTATTTGAATCGCCGATACAAAGAACACGTTTCATCATAATATAATCTATTCGGTCGCATCCTTCCCATTTTATTAGCTCGCGACGGAGCACTGAAATCGAAGTACAGTGTTGTCTTCGCGAGCATCCTGACGCGCGACCTGACGTACGACGATCCTTGCCTCGCATAATATGCACCAGTTACGAAACGCCTGAACAGGTACATTATAAACAATATTCCGCCTGATGAATAGTTTACTTATTTGCAAGCCAATGGGCGATATTCTGCCATAATCTGCCGTAATACTTCCAGTTGCAAAGCGTCAAAGGGGCCCAGTGCGGTGCACAGTCACAGGTATAAGCCATAGTTCTTCCTTTGCCGTATGTTGCTACAGCAATGATTGGGTCGCCATTATGCTCGGCAAGCAAAGTGCTGTCTGCTTTCAGGTTTGTACTGTTGTATCCGAGCATATTCGGGATTTGTTCATCAATACCGTCAAATACAGGATGATTCGGGGCAACGATATCAGGAGAAAACCCTTCAGGCAGTTCTGCCCGGTCATCTGACTCGTAGAATTCTACCGGCATGATTTCCTCGATTGGCGTCCTCTTATAGCGTCCTTTTCCCTCAAAGCCCATGAAAGTAAGATAGCCGCCTATCATGCAAAAACTGCCGCCGTCAGCAACGTAATCCCGTACAAGAGCAAGCTTGTTAACGGATGGGTTTCCGTGTATAAAAGTCTTTGTGGGGAGCAGGAAAGTGTTGGCACCGACGTCACTGAACATCACGATGTCATATTTCCGAAGTTCCTCTGAACTCTCCGGAAAATCAAATTCAACTCTGTGGCTCGGAATATGGGTGAAATCGATTCCGCCGGCTTCAAAAAGATCCTTCATGATATAAGCGCATTCTTCATAGCGGTAGGTAGTGAAATAATCCACACCTTTTGTCTCTGTTGTCTGGATGAACCATGATTCACCGACAAACAATACATGGATCTTATCCATTTTTGCCTCCTTAATAGAAAATATAATGTTTTGGATGACTGATGTTAAACGTTTTTTCGGGTTTTAGAGATTATTCCTCTTCTTCCCGGCCAATTTTCGGCATTTTAATTGTGATAAACTGAAGCAGATGCTTCTGTTTCAATATTTTGATCATCATTTTCTCCGCCAATGTCATCTGAGCCCGCTTGATCAGGCTGTACTGTTCCACAGCGGCGAGAACAATGGGCATATCTCCCGGATGGACTGCTGCATCCAGCAGTTTGGTTATATCAATAATCTCCTGGCCGATCTCTTTATCTATTTCCGTGCGCTCTTCCACATTTTTTGCGCTTTTCCATTCATTTATCAGACTGCGGTTTTGATTCATCGTTTTCTTTACCTTTCTTCTGGCTGCGCTATTTCCGTACCCGTTTTTTGTATCTCCTGAAGAAAATCTCTCTCTTTACAGATATTATTGCTGTAATTGTCTAAGAGCATTCTTCGTACACACAATCCGTGATCGCGAGAGGGAGAATGCTGTTTGCGCTATACTTTGGATTGATCCAGTCTTGAATGACATCTTCCGGCAGGATCAGGGGCATCCTGTCATGGATAAACGCAATGTCTTCACCCGGCTCCCGTGTGAGGACTACGAAATGCGGATAATTGTTTTCCAGCCGATAGAGCCCGCAGAGCCAGGTGAGCTCCTGTCCTTTCGGCATTATTGCGTATTTCTTGCCAAGATCTTTTTTTTTCGTCCGGCCGCAGGTGATGCGCCCATTCATAATACCAGGAAGCCGGAACAATGCAGCGGTGGTTCATCCACGATTCCCGAAAGGTCTTCTTTGCCATTGCGGTTTCGGAACGTGCATTGATGATCGGCCGGTTGAGGCCTTCCATATGATATCCCCAGACCATGGGGAAGACTTTCTTTCCTCCGCTTTTGCCCGTGGCGATCACAGGCACAAGGTTATCCGGATAGATTTCTCCCTGTGTGATTAATCCTTTGCTGAGCCAGTTTAAATTGTTTTCCCGCAGCTTAGAGCGTTCTGCCGCCTCGACGATCGGCCGCAGCTCAGGGGACATTTCCATATAATATCTGCAGCACATAGCATAAACCCGCTTGTTCAGTTTCCTTATGTAGGCTTTGTTTTTTGAGGAGCCAGGGGATTTCCTGTTCATAATCGGAAAAAGCCTGATCAAATTATCTCATTTCATTCGTATTACGTCAAGGGAAAAACATCGAAGAGTATTTCTTTTCAGAATACTCTTCGATCTTGTAATATATGGGTGATTTCAAATCAACCGAAATAACGTATACTGTACCTGAAAATGGCTCTGAGTACCCGTTTTTCTTGACGAACAGAGAGCTGAGTGAGATAATACTGATAATAAGATTATCCGATAGAGGAGTATGGTTATAACCATGAGTAATATAATATTTGTAGGTATGCCGGCATCCGGAAAAAGTACAGTAGGTGTACTTTTAGCAAAAGCTTTAGCTATGGATTTTGTAGATACAGATATTCTGATTCAAAAGAAAACAGGAAAAAGACTTGAAGAGCTCATCAGGGAAAACGGAGTTGACGGCTTTCTCCGAATCGAAGAGAAAGTATGTGCTGCGCTGGAAGCAAATGATTCTGTGATTGCCACAGGTGGGAGCGTGGTATATAGTCAGGATGCCGTGGATCATTTAAAGTCTATCGGAACGGTTGTTTATCTTCAGGTAGATTTTGATGTTTTGAAAAATCGATTGAAGGATGTTATAGAGAGGGGAGTAATCATAAAAAACGGTCAGACCTTAGAGGATTTGTATAACGAGCGAGTACTTCTTTATGAGAAATACGCAGATATCACCATACAGGAAAAAAGAATGTCATTAGATGAAACGGTTAAAGAAGTGCATAAAATTGTTGTAATGTTGAGATAAACAAATACTGTTTGCAAAAAAAGCAGAAGCTGATATTATCTCTGACTAAAAAACAGCGGCCTGAAGCGGATGACAAGTCTCGCTTCAGGCCGTTTATCGTGATGAAGAAGGATCCGCTGATCTGCATGGTTCCGGTCAGTTCCCGAGATCATCGATTACAGCCGGAGGGTATCACAGGCGTTATGCATAGAGGTTTTCTATGAAATGAATAAAGCCGCCTGAAAAATAGCGGCTTCCGGTATGTGAATTATAATGAATTTCTTGCCTGCATTTTGGAAATAAGAGTACAGGATGATCTTTTGTATTCCGCTTCTGAAATAGCGTGGTGCTCGTAGATCGTCTTCAGCATTTCCAGCTGCTTCTGCAGTAGATCATTCCTGGAGTTGATTGTCCTTGACGTTGCTTTCGCCTCTGCAATGATATCCATCGTAAAACCTCCTGATGAACATTCTTGTTATCAGCAAAATCATTATATCGAAAAAGCATCAGGAAATGAAGATGGCAAGGTTTACAATATTCAGTTAACATAAAGTCCTTTTTTCGGCAAAACTCCAAATTGACAATGACAGGTTGTTATGCTGTGCCAGGAAACGGAAACAGAATAGTAAAACAAAAGTTTACTGGTAAATTTTCTGTCTTTTTTTATAAGTTCAGCCTAACTGCTCGCGAAGACAACATTCTACTTCGCCTTTAATGCTCCGTCGCGAGCTAATTCCAGGTGCAAGAATGAACTGAATGGTTTAGTTTAGAAGTTTTTCTTTCCTTTTTCCCACTGTACGTTTATAATAAAAACATAACAAGCGTCAGTTCCGGAAAGGAGTTGAGAAGGCCATGAAAGTTGTCCTTCAGAATCTTACCAAGAGGTTCCCCAATCGAAACAAAAAGGGTGCGGATGTCATCGCTGTCAACAATTTCTCTTTGGAAATCCCGGACGGAAAGCTGATCGGGCTTTTGGGGAGTTCGGGATGCGGGAAATCCACCTGTCTGAATCTGATCAGCGGTCTTGAAAAACCAACAGCAGGGAAGATCTTCTTCGGTGATGATGACGTCACGGATCTCCCGCCCGAAAACAGAGGCGTGGGTCTTGTTTTTCAGAATTATGCGCTTTACCCGCATCTGACGGTGCGCCAGAACATTCTTTTCCCGCTGCAGAATCTCAAGGGGGCCGACAGGCCGTCCAAGCCCGAGATGGAGAAGAGGGCACTGGAGGCTGCAAAACTGGTGCAGATTGATTCCCTGATGGATCGCCGCCCGAATGAGCTTTCCGGCGGGCAGCAGCAGCGCGTCGCCATTGCTCGCGCTCTGGTCAAGATGCCGCGAGTTCTCCTTCTGGATGAACCGCTTTCCAACCTCGATGCCCGCCTCCGCCTGCAAACGCGCGAGGAAATCCGCCGTATCCAGCGTGAGACCGGTATTACGACGGTATTTGTCACACACGATCAGGACGAAGCCATGAGTATCTCCGATCTGATTGTAATCATGAATGCCGGTGTTATCAACCAGGTCGGCAAACCGCAGGATGTTTATGACGATCCGGCTAATCTCTTCGTTGCAAAGTTTTTGGGTACTCCCGGCATTAATCTTTTCCGCGGAAAAGTCCTGAATGAACAGCTCCTGATCGGCGGGGAATCGGTGATGCCGGCAAAAGGCATTAAAGACGGTCCTGTCATTGCAGGCATCCGGCCGGAAGGATTTGTTCTCAATCCGCAGGGTGCTTTTTCCTGCACGCTTGACAGGGTAGAAGTCATGGGGCGGGATACCAGCATTGTTTCACACCACAGTGAATCTCTCAATGATACGATTCGTTCGATCATCCCTGCAGAGAACACGGTGGATCCGGACGTCGGTACAGTACATTTTGACCTGAAACCGGCAAAGGTCTTTCTGTTTGATCCGGAATCTGAAGTTCGGATACCCGTTGCCGGTTCACTGGGCGGGAGAGAATAACCATGGGCGGACGTAATGCTAAAGCCTGGCTCTATCTGCTGCCGGCTGTGCTTTTCCTGGGTTTTTTCATGGTCTATCCGCTGTTTGATGTGTTTATCTATTCTTTCGAGGAGGGATATAATTCCGCATCGCAGACGTATTTCGGAACAGGCCTGTATAACTATTCCTATGTCCTGCATGATCCGTATTTTCTCCAGGCTGTGAAAAACACCTTTATCATTGTCATCATCACGGTGCCGGTATCCACGGGGATAGCCCTGCTGATTTCCCTGGCGCTGAGTTCCATCCGGAAGGTTCAGGATCTGTACCAGACAGTGTTTTTCCTGCCTTATGTCACCAACACCCTGGCTGTCGGTCTCGTTTTTATGATCCTTTTCAAAAAAACCGCTTATTCGGATGGTTTGATCAATCTGCTGATCCGCTTTTTCGGAGGCAGGACAGTTGACTTTATCGACGGGCCTTACTGGGCCAAGATGTTTGTCATGTGCTTTTACACCGTCTGGGTGGTCATGCCTTTTAAAATCCTCATCCTGACGAGTGCGCTTGCCTCCGTCAACCAGGATTATTATCGTGCAGCGCGCATTGACGCTACCCCGAAGTGGCGCATTTTCACGCGCATTACACTGCCGATGATCTCTCCGATGATCTTCTATCTCATCATTACCGGCTTTATCGGCGCGTTCAAGGCATACAGCGATGAGGTTGCCCTTTTCGGCACGGATCTGAATTCCGCCGGTATGAATACCATTGTGGGCTACGTCTATGATATGCTGTACGGCAACAGCGGGGGATATCCTTCGTATGCATCCTCTGCGGCTATTATCCTCTTTGCCATAGTCCTGACCATCACGTGCATCAATCTGCTCGTGAGCGGCAGGAATGTGAGAACCTGAGGTACCGCCATGAAAACTAACACCGATTATGATCAGATTGCCCGTGCCGCCAGAGTACGGGAGAGGGCAAGAAAGACGGTTCTCTATGTGTTCCTGACCGTCTGGGCGCTGATGGTTCTCTTCCCGTTTTACTGGATGCTTCTCACCTCCGTGAAGAGCTACAGTTCTTACAACTCCGAATATATCCCGAAGTTCTTTACCCTCGCCCCGACGATCCAGAATTATATAGACGCGTTTACCACCGTCCCGCTTGCGAGGTATTTTACCAACACGATCATCTTTACCCTGGCCACCACAGCGCTGATGATGCTTGTTATCATTCCTGCAGCTTTTGCCTTTTCACGGCTGGAATTTCGGGGAAAAAACCTTGTTTTTACACTGTTTCTCTCCCTGATGATGATCCCCAATGAACTGGTCATCATCACCAATTTTCAGACGATTACAAACTGGGGCATGCGCAATACCTTCTGGGGGCTGATCCTCCCGTCGGTCACATCCGTCTTTTATATCTATCTGTTGAAAGAGAATTTTGAACAGATCCCTGATGAGCTTTACAAAGCTGCCAAGGTGGACGGGACCTCCGATCTCAAATATCTTCTCCGTGTCATGATTCCGATCTGCCGGCCGACGATCATAACCATCACCATCCTCAAAGTGATTGAATGCTGGAATTCTTATGTGTGGCCACGCCTGATCACAGATAACGAGAATTATTTTCTCGTTTCCAACGGCATACAGGAAATCCGCGAAAACGGCTTCGGGCGTGAAAATATCCCTGCTATGATGGCAGCTGTTGTCGTGATATCTATTCCGCTGATCCTTATCTTTCTGATTTTCCACAAGAAGATCATGGAAGGAGTTTCGAGAGGAGGGACGAAGGGATGACCGGTTCCTTAAAACGCAGGGTTGCCTCTCTGCTGCTCCTGGTCATGCTTGTTTTCGGTGCGCTGATTCTGCCGGGATGCCACGGTTCCCGTAACCGCTCCGCTTTCAGCCTTCCGGAAACCTTTGATGAATCACGCCCTATCAGCATTACCTTCTGGGCAAAAAATGATACCAATAAAGTACAGACCGCCATTTATGAAAAGGCAATCCGTGATTTTGAAGCGCTTTATCCCAGCATCACGGTCACTATGCGCCTTTATACCGATTACGGCCGCATCTATAATGACGTGATTACCAACATCGCAACCGACACCACACCAAATGTCTGTATCACATACCCGGATCATATCGCTACCTATCTCACGGGCAGTGACGTGGTAGTGCCTCTGGATGATCTCCTCACCGACCCGCGATATGGTCTCGGCGGCAGTGAGATCCGGTTTGATTCTCCGAAAAAAGAAGAGGTGGTTCCGGAGTTTCTGCAGGAGTGCAGTATCGGCGGGCAGATCTATGCTCTTCCGTATATGCGCTCTACGGAGGCATGTTATGTTAACAAGACTTTCGTGGAAAAACTGGGCTACACGCTTCCGGAAGTGCTGACGTGGGATTTTGTCTGGGAGGTTTCCGATGCCGCTGCAAAGAAGGACTCCTCCGGAACTTATCTGGTAAACGGCCAGAAGGTTATGATCCCTTTCCTTTATAAATCCACCGACAACATGATGATTCAGATGCTCCGCCAGCTCGATGCCGGATACTCTGACGAGAACGGAAAAATCGAAATCTTCAACGATACCACCAGGTCCCTTCTGCAGACGATAGCTGAACATGTAAAACAGGGTTCCTTCTCAACCTTTAAAATATCCAGTTATCCTGCAAACTTTCTCAACGCGGGGCAGTGCGTCTTTGCAGTGGATTCCACAGCCGGTTCCACCTGGATGGGCACCAATGCGCCGCTGCTTGACATCAGTGCCGATAAAGTGGTAGACTTTGAAACGGTTGTAATGACGATCCCGCAGTTTGATCCTTCCCATCAGCGTATGATCTCCCAAGGGCCGTCTGTATGCATGTTCAACAAGCCGGACAGGCAGGAAGTTCTTGCCTCCTGGCTCTTCTTGCAGTACCTTCTCTCCAACGAAGTGCAGATAGCCTATGCCGAGACGGAAGGCTATGTTCCCGTCACGCTGAAGGCACAGCAGGCACCTGAATATCAGGACTATCTCTCCCGCATCGGTGAGGATAACAATCTGTACTACGATGTAAAGATCCTCGCCTCACAGCTTCTGCTCTCCCATACGGAAGACACGTTCGTCACTCCGGTTTTCAACGGCTCCGCCTCTCTGCGTGATGCTGCCGGGCAGATGATCGAAAATGTTACCAAGTCTGTCCGCAGGAAGGAAGCCGTCAACGATGCGTATTATGAGAAGCTTTATGCGGATATGGTTTCCCTCTATCACCTGAATCTCGAAGGCACTGGTGCTTCCGCATCTTCCCGGCAGGAACTCGGTCCGCTGCCGCACACAGCAGTGGTGCTGCTTACATCCATTGCTTGTGCCTGGTTGCTGATAGCGCTGTATTTCTGCGTAAAACAGTTCAAAAAAAGAAAGGCTGAACATTCATGAACCAGTTTATTCCGCTTTCCATCCCTAATTTTGAGGGGAATGAGAAGGCATATGTTAACGAGGCACTCGATCTCGGCTGGGTGTCTACCGGCGGCGCGTTTATTACCCGTCTTGAAAAAGATCTGGCTTCTTTTCTGCATGTGAAGGATGTGGCTGCCTGTCAGAGCGGCACGGCCGCCCTCCATCTCTCTCTTGTCGAGGCCGGCGTCCGCCCGGGAGATGTGGTTCTCGTCCCGCCGCTGACGTTTATTGCCGCCGTTAACCCGGTAAAATATCAGTTTGCCACCCCCGTTTTTATTGACTGTGATGATTCCTTCTGTATGGATCCGCAAAAACTCCGTTCTTTTTGTGAGCAGGAGTGCCTTTTTGACGGCAGGGTTCTCACCTGGCATGGGAAGCCGGTCAAGGCTGTAGTTGTCGTCCATGTCTTCGGGAATATGGCGGATATGGCCTCCATCATGGAGATTGCCGAAACCTATCATCTTTTCGTGATCGAAGATGCCACGGAAGCCCTCGGCACCATTTATACGGAAGGGCCTTTTGCCGGCCGTTTTGCCGGAACGATAGGCCATTTCGGGGCTTTCAGTTTCAACGGAAACAAGATTATTACCACAGGAGGCGGGGGAGCTGTCACTTCACGCAACTTGGAGACCGTTAGCCATCTCCGTTACCTCTCTACACAGGCGAAAAATGATCCTCATTATTATATCCACGATGAAATCGGCTTCAACTACCGTATGACAAATCTACAGGCAGCCCTCGGCGTTGCCCAGATGGAAGAACTGCCGGAATTCATCCGTCGCAAGCAGCACAATTATGAGCTTTATTGTCGTGAATTTGTGGGGTTCTCTCTTGCCTCGATGATGCCTTTCCGTGAGGGGACTTCTTCCAATCATTGGTTTTACTCTCTGAAGATCAACCGTGATGCAGTTTCTGCCTCTATGCGTACCATTATTACATCCCTCGGAGAGAAAGGCATTCAGACCAGGGCGATTTGGGGCCTGATCAACGAACAGAAGCCCTATGAAGGGGAGGAGACGTATCTCCTCGAGAAGGCTCCGTACTACGCCTCACGCATTCTCAATCTGCCCTGCAGCACGCAGATTACCGAGGATGAGATTCTCACTGTCTGTCGCGAAGTCAAACAGCTTCTGACGGAATTGTCAGAGTAAGAATTACGAATCAAAAACAAAATTCATCATTTTTTGCTTGCATTGTAGCTGAAAAGGGTTATAATGGAATGCGTTTGTTGCCGGTGTTTTTGCACCCGGGCAAAAAATACTCTTTATAAAAGGAGATAAGATCTATGAAAAAGATTCTCGTCCTGATGCTTGTGCTTGCTCTTGTCTTTACGTCTGCTGCATGCGGTACCGCAAAGCCTGCCGCAACGCCTGAACCGACTCCTGCTCCGACGGCTGAGCCCACTCCCGAGCCGACCCCGGAACCGACTCCCGAACCTACTCCTGAGCCCACTCCGGAACCGACCCCTGAACCCACGGAAGCCCCTGCAGAAGAAGCTCCGGCAGAAGAAGAACCTGCGGAGGAAGCTCCTGCTGAGGCAGAGGAAGCTGCGGAAGAAGCTGCTCCCGCTCTCATGACCTATGCTGAATACGCTGCAGCCGATATCGATACGCCTGTCTGTGTTGAAACCTATGTGCAGGCTCACCAGTCCTGGTGGGACGGTAAAGTTACCGTGTACACCCAGGATAAGGACGGCGCCTACTTCGTTTACAACATGGCCTGCTCTGAAGAAGATGCAGCCAAGCTTGTTCCCGGCACAAAAATCAAGGTTACCGGATATAAGGCAGAATGGTCCGGCGAGATTGAAATTGTTGATGCAACGTTTGAATTTGTAGAAGGTGACTCTTTTGTTGCCGAAGCAACTGATGTTACCGAACTTCTCGGTACCGATGATCTCGTCGCTCACCAGAATCAGCTGGTCTCCCTCAAAGGCATGACGGTCGAAGCTTATGATGATGCAGGTGCTGCGTTTGCTTACAAGAATGAGACCGAGAAAACAGATGACCTTTATTTCAAGGTCTCCAAGGACGGCAAAACCTTTGAGTTCTGTGTGGAATTCTACCTCTGCGGTAAGGACACCGATGTCTATAAAGCTGTTGAAGCAATGAAAGTCGGCGATGTTGTCGATCTCGAAGGCTTCCTCTACTGGTATGAGGGTGCAAACCTCCACACCACAAGTCTCAAGGCAGCTGCCTGATTATAGTTATGTTAATCAGCCGCTCTATCACGAGCGGCTGATCTTACAAAATGAGTTTACAATTTCTTAACAAAACAATGGAAAAACAAAGTTATAGCTTTCTGGAAACCACTGTGCTATAATCACGTTAACATTATGTTAACGCTAATATTTTTAACTTAATTATAGAATACTTAGGTGGTGTTTTCCTTTGGAAAGATACGGATATGTCATCAACGGCGGAACGCCTCTGAAAGGTGAAGTCGTAATCAGCGGTGCAAAAAATGCTGCTGTTGCTATGATTCCCGCAGCCCTGTTGGTTGACGGCGTTTGCCGCATTGAGAATATGCCGCACATCAGTGATACCGATATGCTCCTTACCATCGTTTCCGAGCTCGGTGCAAAAGTCCGGTTTGTGAACCGTTCCACTGTTGATATTGATTGTACGCATGTCTCCTTCCGTGATACCCCGTTTGATCTGATGCGTAAAATTCGCGCATCCTATTATCTCATCGGTGCTATGCTGGGCCGGTTCGGTGTTTCAAAAACGACGATGCCGGGCGGATGTAATTTCGGCGAACGCCCGATTGATCAGCATATCAAGGGCATGGAAGCTCTCGGTGCCGATGTCTCCATTCAGCATGGTTTTGTCTATGCTTCCGCACGTGACGGAAAGATGCACGGTTCCAAAGTCTATCTGGACAAGGTTTCCGTAGGCGCTACCATCAATATTATTCTGGCTGCTGTTCTTGCTTCCGGCAGGACGATTATTGAAAATGCAGCGCGTGAACCGCATATCGTCGACCTTGCGAACTTCCTGAACTCTATGGGAGCGGATGTCCGCGGCGCCGGTACAGACACAATTAAGATTTACGGTGTTGAAAAACTGCATGGCGGCACTTATGCTGTTATTCCCGATCAAATAGAAGCCGGTACGTATATGGTTGCGGCTGCCGCAACCGGCGGAGAAGTTCTGATTAAAAACGTTATCCCCAAGCACCTTGAGTGCATCAGCGACAAGCTGCGTGAAACCGGCACCATCGTTCAGAAGTATGAAGACGCTGTCCTTGTAAAGGGAGCGAGCAATCTCCATAAAACCAATGTAAAAACAATGCCTTATCCCGGATTCCCGACGGATATGCAGCCTCAGATGGCAGTTCTTCTCACCATGGCCAGCGGGACGTCCGTCATCACCGAAGGCATCTACGACAATCGTTTTAAATATGCACAGGAACTGCTGAAAATGGGCGCCGACATCCATGTTGAAGGGAAAGTCTGCATCATTTCCGGTGTAAAGACGCTGACCGGTGCACCCGTTATGGCGTGCGATCTCCGTGCAGGTGCAGCCATGGTTATTGCAGGCCTTTGTGCAGAGGGCGAAACTGTTATTGAAGACGTGCATTATATTGAGCGCGGCTATGAAGACTTTGTCGGAAAACTAAAACGGCTCGGTGCCGATATCTCAGCTGTCTGGTTCCCTGACCGGGACGATGCTCCGGCCAGAATCACCATCGCAGGCTGAACTGAATTTGAAAATTCCGGGGTGCTTATCGGCACCCTTTTTCTTTTTAAAGCGAGGTTATAAACCATGTTATCTGTAAAACTCATCTGTGTTGGCCGTCTTCGCGAGAAATTCTACATAGATGCTTTTGCTGAATATGCAAAACGCCTGAACCCCTACTGTCATTTTGAATGTCTTGAACTACCGGAAGTCCGTCTATCCGAGCGACCATCTGATGCAGAAATTGCTGCAGCTCTTGACAAAGAAGCAGATCTTGTGGTAAAAAATATACCACAGGGCAGTTATCTTGTAGCACTTTGCATCGAGGGTAAAAAGTTATCCAGCGAAGACCTTGCTTCCGTAATCCGGAAGCGGGAGAGCTCCGGAAAACCAAAGCTCTGTTTTGTTATAGGGTCCTCTTATGGCCTTTCCGATAAGATCAAGGGCGTTTCCGATCTCCGCCTTTCCATGTCGGATATGACGTTTCCGCATCATCTTGCGCGCGTTATGCTCGCCGAACAGATTTACCGCGGATTCAAGATAAATGAAGGCTCTTCCTATCACAAATAAAAACACAAAAAAATACTTATATTATAATCAAAAAGAAATTATTTAGGAGGACAATTGTATATGGGAACCTACATGGAAGAATACCAGAAGTGGCTTGACAGCCCGTCTCTCACCGAAGCGGAGTGGAGCGAACTCAATGCTATTTCCGAAGATGACAACGAGATTAAAAACCGTTTCTTTGCTCCGCTGGAATTCGGCACAGCGGGTCTCCGCGGCACTATGAAAACCGGTCTGCACAACATGAACATCCACATTATCCGCCATGCCACACAGGCATTTGCCGATGTTATCTGTGCAGAAGGTCCTGAAGCGATGCAAAAGGGCATTGCCATCGCGCATGACTGCCGCCTCAACAGCCGCCTCTTCGCAGAAGAAGCTGCCTGTGTCATGGCGGCAAACGGTATCCACGTCCGTCTGTTCGATGCCCTTCGTCCTACGCCGGAGCTCAGCTTTGCTGTTATTTATTACCATACGGCAGCCGGCCTTAACATCACGGCAAGCCACAACCCCAAGGAGTATAACGGCTATAAAGTCTACTGGTCTGACGGTGCTCAGCTTCCTCCGCAGAAGGCGGAAGCCATTGCCAAACGAATGGCGGAGACCGACATCTTTACCTGCTATAAAACCTGTGACTATGAAACCGCTCTTGCAGAAGGAAATATAGAGCTCCTCGGTGCCGAGACGGACGAGCTGTTCCTTGATCGCGTCCTCTCTCAGGCCATCGATAAGAAAGTGGTTTCCGAAGTAGCGGATGATTTCAAAATCGTGTATACACCGTTCCATGGTTGCGGCTACAAAATGGTTCCGGAAGCGCTTCACCGCCTCGGTATCAAACATCTCTATCCGGTCGAAGAGCAGATGGTGATTGACGGCAACTTCCCGACCGTTGTCAGCCCGAATCCCGAAAATCCGGAAGGCTTCTACCTGGCGGTTGATCTTGCAAAAAAGGTTGGCAGCGACCTGATTATCGGCACCGACCCGGATTCTGACCGTATCGGTACCATGGTGCGCAATGCGGATGGGGAGTATGTCACCATTACCGGCAACCAGCTCGGCGTTCTCCTGCTGGATTATATTATCAATGCACGCAAAAAGGAAGGCACGCTTCCGGCGAATGCCGGGTCCGTAGCAAGTATTGTTACAACCGGGATGGCAAGAGTTGTCTGTGAAGAGAACAATGTTCATTTTGAAGATACCTTTACAGGCTTTAAATTCATGGCTGAACGTGTCGCTGCCTGGGAAGCTGCCGGCACTTGGAAATACATTTTTGCCTATGAAGAAAGCTACGGCTACATGGCAGGGGACTATGTGCGTGATAAAGATGCAGTAACGGCTTCCATGCTTGTTGCCGAGATGGCAGCCTACTATTACAAGCAGGGGATGACTCTTCTTGATGCCATGCATGCCCTTTATGAAAAGTATGGCTGGTTTATGGAAAAAACCCTCAATCTTGTCATGCCGGGTGTTGACGGGCTTGAAAAGATGCGTGCTCTCATGGCCGGGCTGCGTAGCAATCTTCCGGAGAAGATTGCTGATGAAACGGTCATCCGCACGCGGGACTATCAGGACGGCAGCATCTATGTTGCCGGTCTTGGCAAGGTAGACTTTACGCCGATGAAAGGCTCCAACGTTCTTTACTTTGAGCTGGCAGATGGGTGCACCTTTATTATCCGTCCTTCCGGTACCGAGCCGAAGATTAAAATCTACATCCTTGCTCGCGGAGCCGATCAGGCAGTATGCGAGGAGAAAATTGCCCGTTATGAGGTCTTTGCGGAGGCACTCGGGAAATGAACAAATCCCGCGTCAATCTTCTGGAACTGTTTCTGACGTTTGCGAAAGTCGGTGTTATGACCTTTGGAGGAGGCTATGCAATGCTCCCCATTCTTGACCGCGAACTGATCGAAAAACGTTCCTGGGCGACCAATGAGGAGCTGATGGATTATTACGCCGTTGGGCAATGCACTCCGGGGGTAATTGCAGTCAATACAGCTACTTTTATCGGCAATAAACTTGCTGGTACGGCCGGAGGAATCATTGCATCCCTCGGTGTCGTGTTTCCGTCACTCGTCATCATAACGCTTATTGCCGGCATTCTCACCAGTTTTGCCGATATTCCTGCTGTCAAAAGCGCTTTTGCCGGCATTCGTGTCTGCGTCTGTGTGCTGATCTTCAATTCCGTTCTTAAACTCTATAAAAGCGCTGTGATTGATAAGGCGGCTTTTGTAATCTTTCTTGCAGTTCTGATCTGCTCCTTCTTCTTTGGCGTTTCTCCTGTGATTCTTGTTGTCATCAGCGCAGTCTCAGGAATCCTTCTGACGAATCTGGGGGTGCGCGGGAAATGATTCTTCTTAAACTTTTCTGGGAGTTTTTTAAAACCGGTCTTTTCGCAACCGGCGGCGGAATGGCAACACTCCCGTTTCTCTATCGCATGTCCGAAACGCAAGGCTGGTTCACAGCAGCCCAGCTTGCCGATATGGTAGCAGTCTCCGAGTCAACTCCGGGCCCGATCGGCGTGAATATGGCAACATATGTTGGTTTTACAACTGCCGGGATTCCGGGCGCTGTAATTGCTACTATTGGCCTGATCACTCCGAGCATCATCGTCATCCTGATTATTGCCCGCGTATTACAGAAGTTTCGTACCAATAAATATGTTGATGCCGCATTCTACGGTCTTCGTCCCTGTTCCGTTGGGCTGATTGCTGCTGCCGGGCTGCTCGTTGTGAAAATTGCCCTCTTCACGTTCGACCGATACGCCGAAACACATGCGATTCTCGATGCAATAAACGTGAAAGCCATTCTGCTTGCTGCAGTGCTGCTTGTTCTCACACGAGGCGTCAAACAGGTTAAAAAGCTGCATCCTATTTTCTTTATCCTTGGTTCTGCTCTTGTTGGAATTCTGTTTAAGTTTTAAATAAAAAAGGAGAAATAAATATGGCTACTAAGAAAACAACTGCTGCAGCATCTGCAAAGACCGCCGCAACCGCTCCAAAAGCAACAGCAACAGCAAAAAAAACGGTTGCCACCACCGCTGCTAAAAAGACTGCTTCTGCTACCGCAGCTAAAAAGCCGGCATCGAGCACCACAGCTAAAAAACCTGCCGCTGCAAAAACGGAATCAAAACCCGTTGCAGCCAGCAAGCCTGCAGCTGCAGCCAAAACTTCTGCACCTGCTTCGTCTCTGAAGCTCACTGCAGCTGAAAAGAGGCTGCTTGAGGCCTATCGCGCAGCCGATCAGGCGACAAAGGATGCTGCTATGGCTATTCTTGAAAAAGAGAAGGAAGAAGAGAAAAATGTTCTCGCTTCCGTCCTGTCCGCTCTGGCCGGTGCCCAGCAGCAGGCCGGCAGCCCTGCCGGAAATGACAACAGCCTTCTCGGTACGCTCCTCGCAAACGCAGGCGGCTCATCCGGGTCCCCTGCTAATAATGCAGGCGGACTTCTCGGTTCCCTTCTGTCAGGGATGGCTTCCAACGGGGACAACTCTCCCGCTTCTGATGATAATGCCGGCGGTGGTCTTGCCTCCCTGCTTATGGGACTGCTCAAGTAACCCGGATTTTTCTCTTGCAAAAAGAGGCCTGAGGTGATAGAATACCGGCTGAAACAGGTACCTTAAAGGAGATCTTGTCATGAAAAAGCTTATCGTTCTGTTCCTGGCATTGTGTATGATTCTCAGTTTGAATGCATGCGGCGGTTCCGGAAGCAGCAAAAATACAGCAACACCGGCTCCGGTTGCGACTCCGGCACTTGCCACACCGCCTGCAAGGAACTAAAAGAGAATGACATAAAAATCGCACCTTTCGGGGTGCGATTTTTCTTGTGATTTGCATGGTTTCTTGTTATAATATCTTGATTTAAATATTATTTGTAAACAACCTGTGTTTATTATATATTTCGGAGGTGTCAAGGCTATGAAGAAAGAATTTCAGTCTCTGCTTTCCGCAAAGAAACGCAAAGAACTGCCGAATGTACTGCTTGTTTCCGCAGAGTGTGCTCCTCTTTCCAAGACGGGTGGTCTGGCGGATGTTGTCGGTGCTCTGCCGAAGTATCTTCGAACACTCAGCGTTGATGCCCGTGTGATCACACCCTACCACCGGTGCATCAAGGATAAGTATGCATCCGAAGTCGAGCACATGTTCACATTCTATGTGGATCTCGGCTGGCGCCATCAGTATGCAGGGATCGAAAAACTGCTTTTGGATGGAATTACGATCTATCTGGTTGACAGTGAGTTCTATTTCGGTGATACGATTTACCGGGGCGGTTATGCGGAAGGGGAGCAGTATGCTTTCTTCACCCGTGCCGTGATCGACGCACTTCCCAATCTGGATTTCACGCCCGATATTCTCCACTGCAATGACTGGCATGCCTCTATGCTCCCGATGCTCGGCAAAACGCAATATCCCGGAGCCCTTCAGGAAAAGTTGAAATATCTGCTTTCTATCCACAACATTGCCTTCCAGGGCAGGTATGATTTCGGTTATGTGCAGGATCTTCTCCGTGTTGACCCGAAATATTATACCTCTGAAATCATGGAACTCTGGGGAGCGGCAGATTTTCTGAAAGCCGGCTGTTATTTCGCAGATAAAATCAGCACTGTCAGCCCGACGTATGCGGAAGAGATCAAAACGGACTATTATTCTGAGGGCCTCGGGGCGATCCTGAATGCCCGTGCTTCCGATCTGTGCGGGATTCTGAACGGAATTGATGCTGTTACCTTCAATCCAGGAAAGGATGCGCTGATTCCTGCACATTTCTCGGCTGCAAGCCGCGGCGGAAAGGCGAAGTGCAAGGAGGGGCTTCAGCAGCGCCTCGGGCTGGAAGAACGGAGCGATCTCCCGATTCTTTCTATGGTCACACGTATGACGGAGCAGAAAGGCTTTGAGCTGGTGATGGAAACGCTGGAAGATATTATGGAAAATGAATCTCTCCAGTTTGTGCTCCTCGGTACGGGCGATTCCCGATATGAGGACTATATGCGCTATATGGAAGAGCGATACAAAGGCCGCCTCGTATCCTACATCGGTTATAACGAAGAACTGGCCCACCAGATCTACGCTGGGAGTGACTTTTTCCTGATGCCTTCCCGTTTTGAACCCTGCGGCCTGAGCCAGATGATTTCCATGCGATACGGCTGCCTGCCAATCGTGCGTGAAACCGGAGGCTTGAAGGACACGGTCATTCCTTATAACAGCGTTACGGGAGAGGGGACGGGGTTTACCTTTGGTGAATTCGATGCCGGTGAAATGCGCGCTGCCGTTCATGAGGCGATTGCCTGCTTCGGTGATGAAGAAGCAATGAACACACTGATTCACAATGCCATGTCTGTTGATTTCAGCTTTGAGCGTTCGGCGGAAGACTATGTCAGGCTCTATATCTCCATGCTTGATCCGCTGCCTGTAAAGCCGAAAAAGACTGAAAAAAAGACAGAGCAGCCTGTGCCTGAAACGCCGACCGATACGGAAATACCGGCTGATACTGATACAGAGACTCCTTCTTCGGAAGAAGCCTAAGGTTTGCACATGCAGAAATCATTTGCGGAAAAACTTTATGATTCGATCCGGTCAAAGGCAGAGGAAAATGCCCTGCCTTTGCTCACTGCGCTTCTGACAGGGCTGATCGCCTATGTTTTCTGCTTCACGCACAAGCTGGAAATCCATGATGATCTGAACAACATGTTCTCCCAGGGGTATCCGGTTTCTTCCGGCAGATGGGGCCTCGCTTTTATCGAGAAGCTCTTTCCGACGGCTTCGATTCCCTGGTTTAACGGGCTTGTAAGCCTCTTTCTGCTCTCTGTCGCCATCTGTCTGATCATCCGTATGTTTGCCATCAGGAAGCCCGTTCTCCAGTTCCTTCTTGCGGCAGTGCTGGCTGCCTTTCCCGCCCAGATGACGACGTTCGCCTATATGTTCACCACCATCCAGTATGCCGTTTCTTTTCTTCTTTCGGTAACCGCGGCATTCCTGCTCAGCCGCCGGCAAAAGAGATGGGAGATGATCGTTGCAGGTATATTGCTGGTGTTGTCCCTCGGCATCTATCAGCCGTATGTGGCAGTGTGCACAAGCCTCCTGGTTGTCTGGTGTTTTTCGCTTTGCCTTTCGGAAGAGCACAACGGGAAAGAGGTCATTCTCCTCGGCCTGCAGTATATTGCCGTGATCGTCGTTTCCATGCTCGTTTATTACGGCATCCTCATTCTGGTCAAACGGTTTTCCGATATGCCGCTCAACGAGTACGCCGAGAATAACCTTAATTCTATTTCTGACGTGCTGCACGGCATCCTTGTTGCCTACACCTCCTTTGCGGGTTATTTCCTCAGAGGGCATTATGATATTGTCCGGCCGGGTTTATCCTTCGCGGCACATCTCATCATTTTGCTGGTCACGGCATTCTTGCTGGTGCTTCGTTTTCGCTCATCCTCGGCTCGCGCGCAGGGGCGTCTCTGGGCTGCGCTGCTTTGTCTTCTGCTGTTGCCGCTCGGGGTCAACTGCCTCCGCCTGATCTCTTCGCTTTTCCACAATCTGATGACCTGCGGATTCATCTCCTTCTATGTTCTTGCAGTCGTCGTGCTCGAACGTTGTCTGCCGGACGCAGGGGAGAGGAGCGGGCTGCTTACGGGCAACCTCTGCACAGACTTTGCAGCAGCCTCCTTTGCAGTGATCCTGATTACAAATGTCTATTTTGCCAATGCCGTCTATCTGGATATGTACATGCAGGAAGAGCAGACGAAGGCATTTTACCAGGGAGTAGTCTCTTCCCTTACACAGCAGGAAGATTTTGATGAAAACTCCTGGGTAGTCTTCTTCGGAGAGAAGGATTTCCTGACGGACTATCCCATTATCAACACCGCCAATCAGGCAGGCATAAAGGAAGGCATCATTCAAACCTACAGCCAGAATTACTTTATCAAGTATTTTCTCGGCATCGATCTGAACGCCAATTCCCTGACGGAAGCGACTATCCCGGAAGGCTGGGATGATATAATTGACTGGCAGGAAGTTATCGATATGCCGACCTATCCTTATTCCGGCAGCATCCGCAAAATTGCGGAAAACGGTGAAGACGGTAAAATATTCTTTGTCCGGTTGGGCAGGCAGCAGAAAAACTGAACGAAGGAGAAAAGCATGCTATCAACAACTCTCGGAAAATTTATAATGACATTTCTGATCTCTACGCTGCCGGTTGGAGAGCTTCGGTTTGGCCTGCCGTACGGGATCCTGGCCGGGCTGAAGCTGCCAGTAGCCATGATTGCAGCCATTCTCGGCAATATGCTCCCTGTTCCTTTCATTATTATGTTTATAGAACAGGTTTTCATCTGGCTGCGGAAACATTTTCCGAAGATGGACATGTTTATTTCCAGCATGGAAAAGAAGGCTGAAGCAAAACAGGATCTGATTGACCGCTACGGAAAGCTCGGGCTTATTCTTATTGTCGGTATCCCTCTTCCCGGTACCGGTGCCTGGACCGGGTCTCTCGTTGCTGCCCTTATGAAAATGGAGATGAAAAAAGCTATCCCCTATATCTACATTGGCGTTGTCCTTGCTGCCATTCTGATGACGGTGATCACAAAGCTCGGTATATATGCATTTTTTTAATAAAGGAGCCAACCATGAATCAGCAAATTCTTACTGCAATTGACGAATTCATTGCCCGTAACAGAGGGGAATTCTTCCGAAATATCGGTCGACTTGTTGCCATCAACAGCGTCGAGGAAGCTCCCCGGGAGGATGCACCTTTCGGCCCCGGCCCGAAAAAAGCGCTTGATGAAGCTCTGGCGATTTCCTCGGAGCTCGGCCTTAGTACGCGCAACTGTGAAAATAAAATAGGCTATGCGTTCATAGGCGGAGAAGACGATCGGTATCTTGCAACCATCACACATGTTGACGTTGTTCCCGCCGGCCCGGGCTGGAAAGCTGATCCGTTTGTCATGCGTGACAGGGAAGGCTACATTCTTGGCCGTGGAGTTATAGATGACAAGGGCCCTTCGGTCGTCTGCATGTATGCGCTCAAATTCCTGCAGGAACAGGGCATCAGCCTGCGTTATCCGATCCGTGCGCTTTTCGGAGCCAATGAGGAGACGGGCATGAAAGATGTGGAGCACTATCTTGCCAATTATCCTGCTCCGCTGTTCTGTTTCAGCCCGGATGCCGATTTCCCGCTAATCTGCGGAGAAAAGGGTATCTGGCATGCCCGCATGACGGCCTGCACCAAAGCTGAGAATATCCTCAGCATTCAGGGCGGTGTTGCTCCCAATGCTGTGCCGAGCCTCTGTGAAGCAACCGTGAAAGCGGAGAAGCTGCAGAGCACGGAAGACGTGACGGCAGAACCTGCCGGTGATTCTCTCTGGCATGTCACTGCGCATGGAATTTCGGGACATGCTTCAATGCCGAAGGGAACCAAAAACGCAAACGGTATCATGATTTCCTATCTGCTGGAAAACAACGTTCCCTCAGAAGCAGAAAAACCGTTTCTTGAAGCTGCTCTCCTGATCCATCAGGCCTATGACGGCAGTGCAGTCGGGATTGATGCTGTATCGGAAGGCTTTACACCGCTCACCATTATCAGCGGAATGATCGGAATGGAAGACGGTAATATCTGGCAGTCTCTCGACAGCCGGTATGTTCCCACAACATCAGGGCGGGAAATTCTGGAGAAGCTTCAGGCCCGGTTCGGCTCTGCAGCGGAAGTTGTGGCGAATCGAGATGCTGCACCGTTCTATAAATCTCCCGAATGCCCTGAAATCAAAGCCTGCATGGATGCTTTCTGTTTCGTCACCGGAGCAGAGGCAAAGCCGTTTACCATCGGCGGGGGGACGTACGCCAGAGACTTCCCGAATGCCGTCGGCTTCGGGCCGGAGTATAATGACAGAAAACGCCCGGAATTCGTAGGCCAGATGCACGGCGCGGAAGAAGGAGCTTCCAAAGCCGAACTCCTCGAATCCCTGAAAATCTACATTCTCTCTCTCCTGAATCTCGAAGAAATCGAATTCTGACATCTTCCCACGCAGACTGTTTAAACTAAGTGCATTCAGCCTCTAACCTTCTTAGCGCGGATCATCGCACCAAAATCCTGGCCAGATGTTGCTTTCCGCGCAAGATGCATCGCACCAATTACGAAGCAAAAAACAACATTGCCTGCCCATCAGGGCAGGCAATAAACATTTATATAACTCTAAATAAATAAAACTTCAAATAATCCGTCTCAGGCACATTCCACAAAATGGGGTGATCCGGCGCCTGCTGCCGGGCTTCGACCTGCATCAGTTGTCTTCCGGCATCTCCGGCTGCTGCATGAAGCATTTTTTCAAACTGTGCCGACGGCATAAAGTGGCTGCAGGAGCATGTGGCCAGCCAGCCGCCCCGCGGCAGGAGGCGAATCGCACGGGTATTGATTTCCCGGTATCCTTTCTCGGCATTGACGGCAGTTTTTCTCGATTTGGTAAAAGCCGGCGGATCGAGGATGATGAAATCATACGGATGTCCGCCTTTATGCTCCAGCTCGGTCAAAAGGTCGAATACATCTGCGGTGATAAAATCCATCTTCCCGGAGAGACCGTTCCGTTCGGCATTTTTCTGCGCCATTTCAATTGCCGAAGCAGAGACATCCACAGCCGTTACATGTTTTGCTCCGCCTTTGGCGGCATTGAGCGCGAAAGATCCTGTATGTGTAAAGCAGTCTAGCACGGTTTTTCCTTTAGCAAGCTTGGCGACCGCCAGCCGGTTGTACTTCTGGTCCAGAAAGAAGCCCGTTTTCTGCCCGTTTTCAAAGTCTACCGAGTAAACGATCCCATTCTCAGTAATCGAGGTAACTGTGCTATCTGGGGTCTCTTCTCCCGGCAAGGAAAACCAGCCTTTGCCCGGTTCCAGACCTTCCAGAGACCGGATGGCGACGTCATTCCGCTCATAAATTCCCATTATGTTCTGCCCGTCTTCCCTCAGCACTTTTACAAGAAGAGGAAACACAACCGATTTGATGCGTTCCATCCCGACGGACAGCGTCTGCGTGACAAGAACTTCTCCGAACCGGTCAACCGTCAGACCGGGAAAGCCGTCCGACTCTCCGAAGATCACGCGGCAGCAGTCGATATCGCTGCACATGGCCGTCTTTCGATATTCCCACGCGTAACGGATACGCCTCTCCCAGAAAGGAACATCAAAACGATCATTGGCATTTCGAGACACGAGCCGAATTCGAATTTTGCTGTTGCGGCTGAGAAAACCGGTTCCGATGTATTTTCCGTTCTCGCTGACGGCATCAACGAGCGCTCCGTTTTCGCAGGTTTCGTCTTCCTTCAGCACATCACTTTCATAGATCCAGGGATGTCCGGTGTCCGTCCACCGCGTGCCTTTTGCCGAAATGATAAATCTCGAAAAACCTCTGTCAGATTTCATGATACGATTCCTTTTTAAGGTATGTAGAACAAAACCCCGAAATGATATAAAAAACCAAATCAGAGCCCAAAGCCAGCGGGTCTGATTTGGAAAGGAAGAAGGAGCCAACAGATCTGCAGTTTTCGCCACAAGGCGGAAACGCAATGGAGTTGGCTTCTTCTGATACAATGGAGGTGAGGGGAGTTGAACCCCTGTCCGAAGGTACTTCCTCAGGAACCTCTCCGGGCGCAGACGGTTATTTGCATTCCCTCATCCGAGCGAGAGCCGTCACTCTCAGGGATTTGGTAGCTTCATGATGCGTGGCACGCGCAAAGCTTAGCGTACTCACGTTCACCACTAATCGACGCCCTGTCCCGAGCCGTGGTACTCTCAGGCAGAACGCTCACTGATCAAGCAGCGAGAAGAACAGTGTTATCTTTGTTCTTTAATTTATAAAAATGCCCGTTTTAAGGATGCCAGGCGCATCCGCCCGCTATTCCTGCCTCCGTGCCCCCGTCGAAACCGTGACACCCCCAAATATCAAACTTTCTCCGGTTCCGGATATTCGACGCCAAAGGTCTCCACCGTTACTTTTTTCATTTTCTGCGGTGTGCGCGGCCTGTCGTTGTAATCCGTGCGTACAGTGGCGATTTTGTCCACAACATCAATGCCTTCGATCACCTTGCCGAATGCGGCATACTGCCCGTCGAGATGAGGGGAGAACTCATGTATGACAAAGAACTGGCTGCCAGCAGAGTTCGGATCCATTGCGCGTGCCATGGAGAGAACGCCCTTTTCATGCTTCAGGTCATTTTTGAAGCCGTTTGCAGTGAACTCACCCTTGATGCTGTAACCCGGGCCGCCGATACCGATGCCTTTCGGGTCGCCGCCCTGAATCATAAATCCGCTGATAACGCGGTGGAAAATCAGCCCGTCATAAAATCCCTTGCTTACGAGGGAAACAAAATTGTTTACAGTGTTCGGAGCGATTTCAGGATACAGTTCTGCTTTGAAAACGCCGCCGTCTTCCATTTCGAATGTTACTACAGGATTGCTCATGGTCTAATAGTTCCTTTCCTTTAATGTTCTTTCTATATCACGCTTGGATTCGCGTTCCGCTTCACTGTCACGCTTGTCGTGCAGCTTTTTGCCCTTGCACAGCCCAAGCTCAACCTTGACTTTCCCGTCCTTAAAATACAGTGAAAGGGGAATCAGCGCATTCCCGTCCTGCATCACACGGGCATTAAGCTTGAAGATTTCCCGCTTGTGCATCAAAAGCTTTCTTGGCCGCACAGGGTCTTTATTGAAAATATTCCCGTGCTCATAGGGGCTGATGTGCATTCCGCGTGCAAACAGCTCGCCGTCCTTTACCGTGCAGAAGGAATCCTTCAAGTTTACCTGGCCCGCCCGGATTGATTTTACTTCCGTCCCGGCAAGGGCAATGCCCGCCTCAAAGCGCTCCAGCACAAAATATTCGTGGAATGCTTTGCGGTTGGTGGCTATTTCTTTTTTTCCCTGCTGCTTCGGCATACCGGGCTGCCCGCCCCCTCAATGTCATTTTTACGTGTGGGATTCTATCATAATTTCCATGAAAAGGAAAGTACAATTTGTAAACTTCAGCACATCCTCAAACGTTCATCAGTTCCTCGTTTGCCAGGCGTTCTTTCGAATACAGAATAACGGTATCGCCTTCCTTCAGAACGAGCTCCCCGTTCGGCACGATCGCATGCCCGGCCCGGCGCACCATCACGATATATGTCTGGCGAGAGATATCCAGATCCCGGATGGCACAGTTGTTCCATTCGTGGTTCTTTTTCAGGGTGATCTCCCGCAGCTGGATCGGGCGGTCATTTTTCAGCGCTTCGGCGCCGAGCACAAGCTTGTCTCCCGCCTTCAGGATCACGCTCCCGCGCGGCACGATGATTTCCGATCCCCGCTGGATCACGGCGATGAGAAGCCCGGCCGGAAGCTCCAGGTCCCGGATCATTCTTCCGTTCCATTCGTCGTGGGGCCGCAGCTCGATCTTGACAAACTGCAGGTCTTCTTCCTTCGCGTAATCGGAAAGGCGTTTCTGTCTGGTATACTGTTCCACAAAGCCGGCGGAAATAATACCGGTTGGGATTGCCACCATCCCGACGCCTAGGAAGGTGATCACAATGCCGAAAGCCTTGCCCAGCGGCGTCACGGGATAAATATCACCGTAGCCTACCGTCAGAAGGGTGGAAACCGCCCACCACAGGCCGGAAAACGCATTTTTAAAAACGTCCGGTTGCGCTGCATGCTCGATGGAGTACATCGCCAGGCTGGAAGACATCATCATCACAGTCAGGATAAAAACCGACGAGAGAAGCTGCTGGCTTTTGTTTGCGATAACATCCGTTATGACGTTAAGCGAATCATAATAGGCGTTGATGCGGAAAAGCCTCAGGATCCTTGCCACTCGGAAGAGCCTGAAAGCAGCGGCGCCCGCCGGGAAGAACATCGGCAGATAGTAGGGGAGGAAGGAGAAAAGATCGATAACGCCTGCACCGGAAATTGCGTATTTCAGATACGCCCGGTTTCCGGCATCCGGATAGAGGCAGGGGGCCGTGTACATCCGAAGCACGTAGTCGATCGCAAAAAACGCTACCGTAACGGCTTCTATGGTATTCAGCAGAGATCCGTACTTGTTTGCAATTGCATCAAAGGTTCCCGCAAATGCCCCGAGCAGGTTGATCACGAGCATCATGGTGCTGATCACATCGTAGCTCTGGTTGATCGGATCATCCACCACGCCGACAGAGACCATTTTAAACACTTTCTGCCGAAATGTCAGTGGTTCCTGGCTACGTTTCTGCTTCATGCTTCTCCACGCCTCCTTTCAAAGATTTTCTGTTTTTTCCAAATAATTCAGTCACATCCTACCTACGAAACTAAGCTCGCGATGAAGCACCAAAATCGAGCACAATGCTGTCTTCGCGAGCATCTGGTTTGCAGTGATAACGAAGCTACTAAAGTAATTTTTTCTATCATATCATAACCTTTGCCTCTTGTCCATTCCACAGAAGATTTTCTCAAAGCTTTCTAACGCTCCAAACACCCGAGCGCAGAATACTGGTCCCATATCGTTCTGTGCTGCTGTCTTCTGCGCCCTATGCTTCGCACCACTGCGAACATCCGCACCATTCCCCTTGCTATTTTCTCCTCCGCATAGTATAATGCAACTGTTTTGTGAGCAGTGAGGTGTTTGTTTATGCTAATTCCGGTATTATTATTTCTTGTCGGTCTCGCCTGCCTGATCAAGGGCGGTGACTGGTTTGTTGATAGTGCAGTCGGCATTGCCCATCGCTTCCATATGCCGGAGCTGCTGATCGGTGCAACGGTCGTATCCATCGGCACGACACTTCCCGAAGTTATGGTTTCCGCACAGGCTGCGCTTGAGCACAACAGCGGCATCTCCTACGGAAATGCGATCGGTTCCGTCATCTGCAACACCAGCCTGATTGCAGCCCTGACAATTGCCATCCGCCCGTCCGGTGTGGATAAAAAGACGCTCCGCTTTCCGGTAGCAGCTTTCTTCCTTTCAGCGGGAATTTATGCTGGCATTGCCTATACAACCGGCAGGTTCCAGCGTATTCACGGTCTGCTGTTTCTTGCGATGTTTGTGGCCTATATCATTATCAATATCATACAGATGAAGCGTTCTCCTGAGGCGGATGCCGTACAGGAGGAAGCCGAAGAGGCGGAAAAGCCGATGTGGAAAGATATCGTTCTGCTGGTGATCGGCGCCGTTCTGATTGCTGTCGGTGCGAAGCTGCTTGTTGATAACGGCACTCTGATTGCCGAGGCGCTTGGTGTTCCGTCTTCCGTCATCGGGCTTACGATGGTCGCACTCGGCACATCTCTGCCGGAACTTGTAACAGCCATTACATCTCTTATAAAAGGCCACAGTTCTCTTTCCCTCGGGAATATCATAGGAGCCAACATTTTCAACCTGATCCTGGTGTCCGGCACGGCGATCACCATTTATCCCTTTGCGATTCCTGTTGAGAAAACGATACGCGGCATGAATGCTTCTCTTGTCGTGGATATCCCCGTTATGCTCTTTGTGATGGCGGTTCTGACGCTTCCTCCTCTTGCCAAAGGCAAACTCTCACGCTGGCAGGGCATCCTGCTCCTCTGCGTATACGTCGCGTTCACCGCCTTCCAGTTTATCCATTGATATTATCTGTTCAATTCTTCTCTTTCCACCCTTAATAACCAAAAAAAGCCGCTTTCCAGCGGCTTTTCACGTTCTATAAGATCTTTTTCTTCTTAAAATAGATCAGGCTGATTACAATGATGGCGATGGAAATTGCAATTACAATCGGATAAGCCCAGGGGCTTTCCAGCTCCGGCATATAACGGAAGTTCATTCCGAACCAGCCGGTTATCAGGGTCAGGGGCATAAAAATCGTTGAAACAACGGTCAGTACCGTCATGATGCGGTTTTGTTTTGCTTCAAGCTGCAGGTGGTAGACGTCGCCGAGCTGCTCGGTATAGTCACGCAGATAACCCGCAATATTGTAAAGCCGTTCCACGCGGTTTTTGAACATATGAAAATAGCGGAGATTCTCTTCGTCAAAGAACCCGTTTTCGTTTTCCTCCAGCTCCTGCGTGAAGTCGATCATCTGTGCATAATGGATCCTCAGGTCACGCACATTGCCGCGGATCTCGTTGACGGAGTGCAGGTATGACGCGTCTTCCTGTTCGT
>JAFQZI010000036.1 GCA_017406005.1 Oscillospiraceae bacterium
GCAGTGGATGAATACGTTATCAATGAAGTATACTTTCTATTTGGGTGTATTATGACTGCCTTCTGGTGAATCAGGATGCCTTCTGAAGAACGATATTCACATCGCAGAAAACATCCGCCGCGGTAAACTCCTCCTCGGTCTTTTCATAACCTGCGGGAACCTTTAAGATGTGAACAGTATAGGGATGACCTTCTGCTGCATCCGGGAAGGATGCGATGCCGTTTTCATCCGTCTTGCCCAGCATGCAGGCCGTATCATCACAGAACTGAACCGTGACCTCTTTCACCGGGGCACCGCTACTGTCTGTGACGATGACACGGTAGACCCCTTTGTCGTTCGTAACAACGGGCGATGGTTCGGAGCTTTGCTGCGCCGGTGCACCGGCGGCACCGATGAATGCGTCTATCAGCTGCCCATACCTGGACAGGTCTTCCGGAACACCCTCAATCGGGGCCAACATAATCAGCCCGTCCCGGTTGACAAAGAGGGTCGTGGGGAGCGTAGTGAGATACAGCTTTTCCTCCATACCCTCAAAAGGCAGAAGATTGAGATACTCCACGTCTCTCTCGGCAAGAATCTCTCTGCAGGCGCTGAGCTCTTCATCTGCATCATTGCAGATACCGACAACGGCGGCATCTTTGCCTTCAGCCTCAAGGCGGCGGGCAAGCTCTCCAAGCTCCGGCATCTCAGCTTTGCAGGGGTTGCACCAGGTTGCCCAGATGTTGACCATCGTAACCGCATGGGCAGCAAAAAGCTCTTCGCTTTTCACAACATTGCCGTCGAGATCGGTGGTTTCAAACCGGAGGACTGTACCAAGGAGATCCGCACTGCCGGAACGGGGCGCAAAGTATTCTGCATTTTTCAGGACATCAACGAGAGAAGCCTGAAGCTTACGGTACTCCTCCGCATACTCAGGAGGAATTTTATCTGCAAAATCTCCGTAAACATCGGGTTTGGTGATGGCATAATATGTGATGTCACCGTTCTTCCCGACCATGGTGAGGTCATCCTCTTTAAAGCCTTCAAGGTTCATCGCGCTAAAAAGATCCGCGGCGCTGCGATCTCCGTCGATCCCCATCACAATGAGCAAATTGCCCATCGCATCCAGGATCCTTGCCGTATCTTCCGCTGACAGCCCTCCGCTTTTTGTTTTCTCGTTAAAGGCATCCGACTCTTCTTTTGAGAAAGCATAATAATTAAACAACATGGAATAGATGCCGTCCTTCACTGTTGGGTAAGGGTTCGGCAGAACAATACCTTTGGTATTGCTGAATTCTTCGGGATAAGTGAGCGTAAAGCCCATTTTGTCCCAGGTCTCTTTTCTGCTCTCGGCAAAAGACGGAGCGCTGAAAGAGAAAGCGATCAGAACAATGAGTAAGATGGTTAAGATTTTTTTCATGATTTCTGTCTCCCTATTTTGTTTTTTATTTGTAAAAAAGATACAGGTTTTGCGGCTTGTCATCCTGAAAAGATCAATCCAGCCTGAATTTTATCACAGAATGCCTGATGTGACAAGTAAAAAACAAGGGCGGATGGTCTGCCATGCAGCGCACAGATGATCATTCCATGCCCGATATACATATCCTGTCTCTTATGAGTTTAGTTGCAGATCCCTTTGTCCGGCTTACAAGTCTGCAAAGAAAAATAATTTCGGTTTTCCTAAAAAAAAGCTTGCTTTTCAATATTTGTTTTGCTATAATACCAAGACGCGGCGTAAGACGCAATTTTCATAGGAGGAGGTGCATCGGACATGGCCAATATTAAATCTTCAGCAAAGAGAGACGAGAAGTCCAAGGAACTGCGCGCAAAGAATCGTGCTGAGAAGACCGAGCTCAAGACCATGATCAAGAAGTTTGACGCGGCTGTTGCAGGCGGCAACAAGGAAGAAGCTGCCGACGCCTATAAGGTTGCGGTAAAGACGGTTGACCGTGCAGCCGGCAAAGGACTGCTGCATAAAAACAACGCAGCACACAAAAAGTCATCTTTGACGACAAAGCTCAACGAGATGTAATTACATCCCGAAAAAAGTTCTCACAAGGGCGCAGATTTCTGTGCCCTTTTTCTTATTTTGCGATAGTACACGGAGAGCGGATATGAAAAAACTAATGATGATCATCAATCCCGTAGCGGGATCCGGCGGATACAAGCTGAATTTTGCGGAAGGCATGCGGCTGCTCTCCGACAACGACTATGCCACGGCACTGTTTTTCACGCGGCAAAAGGGTGATGCAACACGCTATGCCAGGGAATACGGAAAAAAGTTTGACCAGATTGCCTGCATCGGCGGAGACGGCACACTCAGCGAAGTGCTGGCAGGGCTGATGGGAATTGAGAATCCCCCGAGCGTCGGCTATATTCCGATGGGAACTGCCAACGATGTGGCAACGACACTGCGCCTGCCGAAAAATGATATTGTCGGCGCGGTGAAAGTGATGATTGCCGGCGAGCCGCACCCCTTTGACGTCGGCGGGTTCGGAGAGAACGACTACTTTGCCTATATTGCCGCCTTCGGTGCCTTTACGGATGTGAGCTATACGACGCCGCAGGATCAGAAGAAGGCACTGGGACATCTCGCCTACGTGCTGCAGGGAATGTCGGTGCTGCCGAATATCGAGCCGATCCACACGAGGGTTGAATTTGACGACGGCATCATAGAGACAGATCTGGTTTACGGCAGCATGTCAAACTCCACTTCCGTGGCGGGGATCATTAAACTGCGGGAGGAAATGGTTATGCTCGGGGATGGTATTTCCGAGCTGGTGCTTGTGAAGGACCCGGGCGATATGGAAGGCCTCGGGAATATTCTTTCCTCTGTGCTGTCCCGCCGCTTTGACGGAGACAAGCTGATTATACTGCATACAAAAAAAGCCCGGTTTCTCTTCGACCATCCGGTTGCCTGGACGAGGGACGGAGAGGAAGGCGGAGAGTACAGCGATATTACGCTGGTGAATTATCACAGGCCTGTGCAGCTGATTTTCTGATTGCAAACAGGCTGAAAGAAGCATATAATAGGGCGATGCAAAACAGGAGGATTGATTTATGAAAAGAGAGAAAATTTCCGCACTGTACGCGGATGCCGCTGCCTTTGAAGGCAGAAGCATCACAGTCTGCGGATGGGTAAGATCCATCCGGGATATTAAAAATTTCGGGTTTATTGCCCTGAATGACGGGAGCTGCTTCAAACCGCTGCAGGTGGTTTTTGAGCGGGACAGCCTCAGCAATTATGAGGAAATTGCCAGACAGAACGTCGGGGCAGCACTGATCTGCCGCGGGAAGATTGCCCTGACACCGGATGCTCCCCAGCCGTTTGAAATGAAAGCGGAAGAGATTACGGTGGAGGGTATTTCCACACCGGATTATCCGCTGCAGAAGAAACGGCACAGTGTGGAATTTCTGCGGACAATTCAGCATCTGAGACCGAGAACCAATCTCTTCTCGGCAACTTTCCGGGTAAGAGCAGCAGCTGCGCAGGCTGTGCATGAATTCTTCCGCGACAGGGGCTTTGTCTATGTACATACCCCGATTATCACGGGTTCTGACTGTGAAGGCGCCGGCGAGATGTTCCGTGTGACGACACTGGATCTGAACAACCTGCCGCTGAAGGAAGACGGAACCGTAGACGACAGCAAGGATTTCTTCGGAAAGGAAACAAACCTCACGGTGTCCGGCCAGCTCAATGCCGAGAACTTTGCCATGGCTTTCGGAGACGTCTATACCTTCGGACCGACTTTCCGTGCGGAGGTCTCCTATACGCAGCGGCATGCCGCGGAATTCTGGATGATCGAGCCGGAGATGGCCTTTGCCGATCTGGAAGATGATATGGAAGTTGCCGA
>JAFQZI010000037.1 GCA_017406005.1 Oscillospiraceae bacterium
CCGGAACAGTTTTTCCGTGGCATCCTTCGGGTGGCTTGTCATAAAACGGATCAGGAATTCGCCGGGAATATCATTCACCATACGGATCAGATCCGCAAAGTCTGTCCCGTTGTCAAGATCTTTTCCGTAGGAATTGACGTTCTGCCCGAGCAGCGTGATGTCCTTATAGCCTTCCGCTACAAGCTGCCTTGCTTCCGCTACAATATCTTCCGGCAGGCGGGAACGTTCTCTGCCCCGCACATACGGCACAATGCAGTATGTGCAGAAGTTGTTGCATCCATACATAATGGAAAGCCAGGCCTTTACCTTTCCGTCTCTTTTCAGCGGGATACCCTCCGTCACGGCGCCGTCTGCTTTCGCCGTTGCAAAAACACGTTTATGGCGGGTCATAACATCCAGCAGCAGTTCCGGAAATCGCCAGAGCTCATGCGGGCCAAACACCAGATCTACAATCGGATAGGATTTTTTGATCTTTTCCGTCATATGTTCCTGCTGCACCATACAGCCGCAAACAGCAATAATCTGCTCCGGATTCGCTTTTTTGGTATGGTTGAGTGCCCCGACATTTCCGAGCACGCGCATCTCTGCATGCTCCCGCACTGCGCAGGTGTTTACGACGATGATATCCGCATCGAATTCATTCTGTGTAAAACCGTATCCCATCTCAGCAAGGTATCCTCGGATCTTCTCACTGTCAGCTTCGTTCTGCTGGCAGCCGTAAGTATCCACCATGGCCAGCGGATGAGCCCGGGAAGCATTGATACGTTCAAAGATCTCTCCGCAGATCGCTCTCTGCCTGCTGATCTCCTCTGTGCTGATGGTTTGCCGTTTGTACATGCCGTTCCTCCGTCTTTAAGAAAGTCGTAATAATATATTATACTCTCTTTTACCCTGTTAATTCAAATCTTTCTTGCAGAAAATCGAAAGTTCTTTCTGATTGTTCCGAAATATCTCAATTTGTGTGTGCATATTCCTGATGAATATAGTATAATATTTCCACGCTTTTGATTTCCCTTTCAGGAGGAAACGACAATGAACGACAAAAAAGAACTTTGGCGGGCAGTTAAATTCACATTGTTCTCTATCAGTGCAGGGCTGATTCAGATTGTCAGCTTTACTCTGTTCAAAGAGTTTTTTCATTTGTCTAATTACCTGAGCTATCTGTTTGCTCTGATTCTCTCTGTTCTATGGAATTTTACTCTCAACAGGAAGTTCACCTTTAAATCTGCAAACAATGTCCCGGTTGCCATGTTCAAGGTAGCTTGCTATTATGCCGTATTTACTCCTTTGACTACGCTTTTGGAACGATATCTTGCTGACACCCTCGGTTGGAACGGTTATCTCGTCACCGGTATCAATATGGTTCTGAACTTTGTCACGGAATACCTCTATGATACCTTTGTGGTCTTCCGCGGTACAATCGATACAAACGATCTCGCGAAAAAAGAGCAAAAGAAATCGGCCGGTTCTTAAACCGGCCTCATTTCTATCCATTTTCTGTCAGATCAACCGCGTGCCTCGGCAATTTTCTGATTGATTGCCTTTACTACCGCGGAAGGCTCAAATCCGTGCACCGCGCAGGCTTCTTCCAGGCTCTCGCCCTGAGACGCCGGGCAGCCGATGCAATGCATCCCGATAGCAAACAGCACATCAATTGCTTCCGGATAATCATTGACGATCTCACCGATCAGCGTTTCTCTTGTTACATATAGTTCTTCCATCGTTTTTCCTTTCTTCAGCCGGGAAATTGTTTCCCGGCGGTTTTTTCTGTTTTATTGTACTCTAACCGAAAGATCTTTGCAAGCTGAAAATCATCGTTTCCCGGCAGTTCCTGTCCTCAGGCGAACTTCTGCTTGACTTTCCGCTTTATCTCTTTATAATAAAATAACACTGACATTATAAGGAAAAGAGCAACGGACATGCATTATGATTATTTAGTTGTCGGAGCAGGGCTTTTCGGTGCCGTATTTACCGAGCGCGCTCTCTCTGCGGGAAAGAGCGTTCTGGTCCTGGAAAAAAGAGACCATATTGCCGGCAACACCTATACGCAGGAGCTTGAAGGCATTGCGGTGCACAAATACGGTGCCCATATTTTCCACACCAATGACAGGGCTGTATGGGAATATGTCAATCGGTTTGTCGAATTCAACCGTTACACCAATTCGCCTGTCGCCAATTATCACGGCGAACTGTACTCCCTTCCCTTCAACATGTATACTTTCAACAAAATGTGGGGCGTCACAACACCGCAGGAGGCCGAAACGGAAATTCGCCGCCAGCGGGAAGCAGCAGGCATTACTGAGCCCCGCAATCTGGAAGAGCAGGCCATCTCTCTCGTGGGGATGGATATCTACGAAAAACTGGTCAAGGGCTATACCGAAAAGCAATGGGGGCGCCCCTGCACGGAACTCCCTGCCTTTATCATTCGCCGTCTTCCGGTTCGCTTTACATTTGATAACAACTATTTCAATGCACGTTTTCAGGGAATCCCTGTTGAGGGTTATACGGCACTGGCGGAGAAGCTTCTTTCCGGTGCTGACGTCTTTTTGAATACCGATTATCTCGAAGACAAGCCAAAATGGGATGCCATGGCAGACACCGTTATCTATACCGGTGCCATTGACCGTTATTTTCAATATCAACTCGGCCCTCTTCAGTATCGAAGCGTCCGGTTTGAGACCGAGATCCTGGATATGCCCAACTATCAGGGAAATGCTGTCATCAATGATACGGACCGTGAAACGCCTTATACCCGTATCATTGAACACAAGCACTTTGTTTTCGGCACGCAGCCGAAAACCGTGATATCTCGGGAATACAGTGCCGAATGGCAGCCTGGTGAGGAGCCGTACTATCCGGTCAACGATGCCGCAAACAGTGCACTTTACGAAAAGTATCGCGCGCTTGCAGAAA
>JAFQZI010000038.1 GCA_017406005.1 Oscillospiraceae bacterium
CAGGCCGAAGGTTCCGCTGCCCATGCTGCGGGCCGCTTCGATCTTTCCATCCTCCACGCCTGAAAGCGCAACCTCTACCTGTCTCGTATAAAACGGGACCGTTCCGAATACAAGAGGCAGAATGGCGCCCTTCACATTGATTGCAGTACCTACCACTGCCCTTGTCAGCGGGATCAGAAAAATCAGCAAAATGATAAACGGGATGGAACGGAAGACGTTGATAACCAGGTTCGTCACCTGATAAACCAGCAAATTCTGGCGGATTCCGCCCTTCTTTGTGATCACCAGAATGATGCCGAAACAGAGCCCAATGGCGAAAGCGATCAGCCCCGCCTTGTAAAACATCTGAAATGTCGCACTGCAGGCGGTGAAGAATTTTGTCCGATAGGTATACAGATAAGGCGCAATGCTTTTAATCCACTCTGCCATCTTTCAGCACCTCCGTTCTGACATGACTCTCCTCGAGGAAACGCATCCCGGCTTCCAGTTTTTCCGGGGGCCCGCTGAGGATGCCGATGGTACCGCCGAGCGGATTGCCGTGCAAATATTCCACGTTGGCAAGAATGATGTTGAGATCGATCCCGTAACGCTGTGCCATCGTTGTAAGAATATGCTCTCCTACGCAATCCTTCAGGAAGGTCGTTTTCACAAGAACCTCGCCGGGCCTGAGCTGCGTCAGGGAAGAATTGCGCGCAATCATTTTATCGATCTTCCCCAGAGGTGATGCCGAGGCGATAAACTTGCGTGTGATAGGTGCCTGAGGATCGGAGAAAATATCGTACACAGTGCCTTCTTCCACAATTTTTCCGTCTTCCATCACCGCAACACGGTCGGCAATAGATTTGATGACTGCCATTTCGTGTGTTATAATCACAATCGTGATGCCGAGCTTGCGGTTCAGGTCTTTCAACAATGAAAGGATAGACTCCGTAGCATCGGGGTCCAGCGCGCTGGTGGCCTCATCGGACAGGAGGATTTTCGGGTTGGCTGCCAGCGCACGCGCGATGGCGACCCGCTGTTTCTGCCCGCCGGACAGCTGTGAAGGAAATGTATCGATCTTATCTGTCAGATCCACAAGTTCCAGAAGCTCTTTTACACGTCTGGCGATCTCCGCTTTGGATCTGCTGGTGTATTTCAGCGGATAGGCAATATTGTCAAATACGGAAGAACGTTCCAACAGATTGAAGTGCTGGAAAATCATCCCGATTCCTCGGCGCATCTGGTTTTGCTGACGGGCTGTCATCTGTTTGCCCTGATAGTACGGAACCCCGTTTCGAGCCTCGATTCCCTGATAGTCGCCGATGGAAATCGTACCCTCATCCGGTACTTCCAGCAGGTTCAGGCACCGCACAACCGAGCTTTTCCCCGCCCCCGAATAACCGATTATACCGTATACTGCGCCGTCGTCAATGGAAAAGGAAACATCATCGACTGCGATGACGTCTCCGCTTTTTAAATGATAAGTCTTTTTCAGGTTTTTAACTTCAATCATGTGGAACTCCGATGATATCTTTTCGTGATAGGGAACAAACGGCAGGCCGGTCTTCTGTTGAAAACCGGCTGCCGCTTAAAATCTGTTATGCTGCGATCTGTCCAGCAGCTTCTTTGAGGGCTTCCAGAGAATCAAACTTCTCGGAATAGAGTGTCAGCGGAGCGATGAGCGTGTCGCCGATGGCAACGAGATCATATCCATTGGCAGTGGAGTCATTTTTCAGATATGCCTTATGCTGGAAGGCGTTGAGGTCGATTTCTCCGGAATTGAGGGCTTCGTTCGGCAGATTGTAAGCATCGAACTCTACCAGCTCAATGTAAATGCCTGCATTTTCATCGTCCAGAACCTTCTGTACGGCCTGCCACTGATCATTTGCCGAGCCGCACACACCGACCGTCACAACCTGCTTGCCTTCTTTGGAGAAGACTGTCCCGGTAATTTCCTGTGCCTCTTCTTCCGTCAGGGTGATATTTGCATCATAGTCAAACACGGGGATCTGGGCTTCTTTTCTGGTGACGAGCAGGAACTCTGCCACAAGCTGCGTCTGATATGCCTCAACGACCTTCTTATACGTCTCGTTGTCCTCTTCTCCTGCACGAGCTACAATGACGTTGATATACGGGTTGTCACTGCCTTCGCTCTGTTTCTCGCTGATGAGACCCTGCGATGGGAACAAGCCGTAAGGCACAGAATAGGTGCTGTTGATGGCAGAAGCTGCAAAGTCACCCAGCGTAGAGGGAAGGGTGTTTGCCTGCACGGGGGTAACTTCCACATCGTAGAGATAGCCGGTAATATCGGCAATTTCCGGAGTATAACCGGCTGCGGGGTCAACCGTGATCAGCCCTGCCGTCTCGAGCAGCTTGATGCCGCGGGAAAGGTTTGTGCCGTCATCGGGGATGCCGATCTGAAGGGTTTCTGCAAAGGCAGAACCTGCGAGAGAGAAAACAAGAACTGCTGCAAGAGCAATGGCAAAAAGCTTATTGGTACGTTTCATGATAAGTATCTCCTTAAATGAAATAAAAAATATAATATAATTTCCGTTAATCCGGATCGTTTATTGTTGCGGTATTCTCTGTTGATTTCGTCACATTCGCATTCGATCCGTCGCCCGGCCTGTATGCCAGAGCGTCCATTGTCTTTTGTTTTCTATTTCTTTTTTCATTCCAGAACTTCCTTTCCACGAAAAAAGTAAAAACCGGGATGCCTGTTCTGGCTTCCCGGTTTAAAGTTCTGAAAACAATCAAACTGGCTTAAGAAGCTGACAGGCGGCAAACACAGGCGTGACTCATCATGCACATGTACATCCACATGCGCATAACAGGCATCATCATATTGCTGTGTCTGTTTGCCATCGTTAGCAATCCTTTCAAAGTTTGATTTAACGAGTTAAAGTATAATCTTGCCTTCGTTTTTTGTCAATTCTGAAAAATTCACAAAACCGCGCGCACCATTTTTGTAATATCCGTCTATCCTGCACAGTATATGCATATGTTCCTCAAAAGATCCGAGCTTCTTTTTACAATGAAACCAGTTTCTTTTCAGGCTCTTCTTTTGCATTGAGGATAGCCATGAACTCTTCTCCGGTGATAGTTTCATTTGCGTAGAGGTTCTCTGCCAGCTCATCCAGCTTTGCCCGGTTTTCACGGAGGATGCGGCTGGCTTTTTCATGCTGCTTTTTGACAAGCGCGACAACCTGACGGTCAATCTCCGTCTGCGTCTCCGCAGAACAGGTAAGAGAAGTATCCCCGCCGAGATACTGGTTTGTCACGGTTTCCATGGCAACCATATCAAAATCTTCGCTCATGCCGTAGCGCGTAATCATAGCGCGGGCAAGCTTTGTGGCCTGCTCAATATCATTGGCCGCTCCTGTTGTCACGGAACCGAATACCAGTTCTTCTGCTGCACGCCCGCCTGTGAAGGTTGCAATCTTGTTTTCGATTTCCTCTTTGCTCATGAGGTAGTGGTTGCCTTCTTCCACCTGCATGGTATAGCCCAATGCTCCGGAGGTACGCGGCACAATGGTGATTTTTTCCACCGGAGCGGAATGGCTCTGCATGGCTGCAACAAGTGCGTGGCCGATTTCATGATAAGCAACAATCTTCTTTTCCTCATCAGTAAGAATGGCATTCTTCTTCTGATAACCGGCGATAACCACTTCAATACTTTCTTCCAGATCTTTCTGAGATACAAGGGAACGTCCGTCGCGGACCGCACGGAGAGCTGCTTCGTTGAGGATGTTGGCAAGCTCCGCTCCCGAAGCCCCGGATGCCATGCGTGCGATCTTTGCAAAATCGACGGTATCTTCCAGTTTGAACTTCTTCCCGTGAACCTCCAGGATTTCCTCTCTGCCTTTTAGATCAGGCAGTTCAACCGGAACCCGTCTGTCAAAGCGGCCGGGCCGCGTGAGTGCAGGGTCGAGGCTCTCCGGCTGGTTGGTTGCGGCAAGAATAATGACGCCGTTATTGCTCTCAAATCCATCCATCTCCGTGAGGAGCTGATTGAGCGTCTGTTCCCGCTCATCATTGCCGCCATACTGGCCGCCTCGTTTTTTGCCGATTGCATCGATTTCATCAATAAAGACGATGCAGGGGGCTTTCTCTTTTGCCTGCCGGAACAGGTCACGCACCTTCGAAGCACCCATACCGACGAACATCTCTACAAATTCGGAACCGGAAATAGAAAAGAAAGGCACGTTTGCTTCACCGGCTACCGCCTTTGCCAGGAGGGTCTTGCCCGTTCCCGGAGGTCCTACAAGAAGGATTCCTTTAGGCATAGATGCGCCGATATCCTTGTATTTTGATGGATCGTGCAGGTAATCTACAATTTCCGACAAGCTTTCTTCCGCCTCATCCACTCCTGCAACATCCGTAAATTTGATGCCTTCGGAAGACTTGACGTAGATCTTCGCGTTCGACTTTCCCATGTTGAACATCAGAGATCCCGGGCCGCCGCCTGCCTTGTTCATCATCTGGCGGGACAGAAACTGGCCCACCGCTACAAACAGCACCACCGGGATTACCCAGCTCAGCAGCATAGTCACCAAAGGCGACTGTTCCTCGATAATCTCAGAGGAAAACTCCGCGCCGGCTTTGTACAGGCGCTCCGTAAGATTCGGGTCATCCATCAGCCCTGTGCGGTAAAACTCGGTCTCATCTTTGTTGGTAAAGATGATCCGGTTCGAGGTGATATCTACCAGGCCGATATCCCCTTCTTCCGTCATGCTCATGAAGGTGCCGTAATCCACGGTTTTTACCTGCTGATCCGAAAGCTTCGGCATTACAAACAGATTGAACAGCATGAGCAGGATTGCTGCGATACAGTAGAAATATGCCAGTGTTTTTTTAGGCCGTTTTACTTCATTCATTTAATCACGCCCTTTTCTTTTTACTGCTGATAGTATAGCATTATTTTTAGCACTGTCAAGGTTAGAGTGCTAACAGAACAATGAACATTCTTCAAACTTTTCCGTCAGCAAGTGGGAACAGGATGCGTTGACGTTTCTGCTGCTGAATGATAAAATAAGAAAAAACGGTCAAAGCAGGTGAAAATGTGGCAACCATCTTTGATTATCTCGAATGGCGGGGAGACGTCCCTTTCTCGGCTGACCCTTTTCAGGAAGTTGACAATCTGGTTCTGGCAGAGCTGGTGTATACGGACTTCAGCGGAATTGTCCCGTCAGACGGAACAGAAATCACCCTCCAGGACGCCTTTGATACCTATTTCCGTACACATAGCAGAGAGGAACTGCTGGCTGACAAGTCTTTTTATTCAAAGTGTCCTTTGTTGATGGATGAAATGGTAAAAGGCGGCCGTTTCGGTGAGATGAAGCTCAGCCGGTATATTGATGAAATTGATGTTCGTCGGGAGGCGCAGATCTCCGCCGTTACTTTCCGCTTGTCAGACGGAACTGCCTATGTGGCCTTCCGGGGCACGGATGGTTCTCTTGTCGGTTGGAAGGAAGACTTCAATTTCAGTTTTCTCTCGGAAACAAAAGGCCAGAGCAGAGCGATTCAGTATCTGAACAGGATTGGAGCAAAGCTAGACTGCCCCCTGCGTGTAGGCGGGCATTCCAAGGGTGGCAATCTGGCTGTGTATGCATCGGCTTTCTGTGAGCCGGCAGTCCGGGAAAAGATCCTGACGGTTTATTCCAACGACGGTCCGGGCTTTAAACAGGAAACAACGGATTCGGATGAGTATATGCAGCTTTTGCCGAAAATTGTGAGTATCATTCCGGATACCTCTATCATCGGCTTGCTGCTATCGAGCAAAAGCACGCACCGTGTCGTCAAGAGCTCTGCCAGCGGCATCCTGCAGCATGACGGATTAACCTGGCAGGTACATCGGAACCGGTTCGTTGAAGCCCCGCTCTCTCCGGCCGGAGAATTGATCCACAAAACGATGGGTGCCTGGCTGGAACAGATGGATGATGAGACAAGGCAGTCCTTCACCGACACGGTGTTCTTCCCAATTGAAGCAACAGGGATGGATACATTCAGCGAAATAAGCGACCAGAAATGGAAGAGCGTAGAGGCAATGCTGGATGCCGTCAAACAGATTCCGAAGGAAAAGCAGAAGGAAGTATTCCGTCTTCTCGGACAGCTCGGTCAGATCGGTACTCAGGCTGCTGCTGCTTACTTGTCTGATCTGGTGAAGGGGAAAGAATCCGAAGAACCGCCACAAGACGAACAGACGGTATAGAAAAGCAGAGAGGTTCAATAGCCTCTCTGCTTTTTCGCGACCTAATAGCAATTATTCAGTTCTCCACTATACTGAGCATCCCGACGTGCGAGAAACGTGCGACGTTCCTCGCCTCGCATAGAATGCACTTGATAAGAAGTGACTGATCAGTTACTTTCTGAATAGCTTTCCACTGTAATGGAATAAATGCCGGTTCCCTGAATCAGCACTGTTCCGTCTGCGCGAACGATAGAAACCGTATCGCCGTCCGCATCCGATATTGTCCCGCTGCAGATGAGCTCAGTCACCGCGCTGTCTCCCGTGACGATCCAGCTTGAGCTCTCATCAATCGTTATGCGGCAGGAGCCGCTTCCGCCTTCTCCGGCACAGGTCTCATCATCCAGCACGGCTCCTGTCAGGACGCTGCCTTCCGTAAGGGAAAGATCCAGAGTGGAGATGCTGTCCCAGAGGATGTCGCCGTCCATCTGCTGGCTGATTGCCGTAAAAATACAATCTGCGCCGTTGCTGCCCGTTTTGCCCCAGCCGCGCTGATTTGCATTGCCGGTGCAGCGGAGAAAGTACTCGCTGTCTTCGCTGCTTACAATCTCCACATTCCGAAGAGTGAAGACGCTCTCGATGTTTGTGGTGTAGAACAGCCCGCCGTTGAGGCTGACAAGCTTGCCTCCGTCCATCTCGAAGGAGCCCTGGCCGATTTGCGAATCCCCGCTCATGCTCTGATAGAGGATAACCGTCCAGGTATTGTCATTCTGTTCCAGATCCGGCATATTGCCTGTCAGGGTGCAGTTTGTCATGCGCACGGAATTCAGCCCTTCGAGGCACAGTGCCTCAGACCCTGTTGCCGTAAGTTCCGCATCGTTGATCGTGATGTCTGCTGTCACATATACCGCAGGAGAACCGGAACCGTTTGAAGCATAGCTCCCGCCGTCAACAACCATGGTTCCGCTGCCCCTGTCAGAGCGGATAGCCGCCGAGGATGCTCCGTCCGTTGTGACGGTCAGATTCTTTGCATACAGAGTTCCCCCTCCTGCAACGTGGATGCCTCCGGAGGTGCCCTGATGCGTGGTAATGACACTGTCGCTCACCGTAACAATCCCGTCTCCGTAGCTGAAAACTCCGGCTCCGCCGGCAGCATCCGTCTCAATTGTGGCATCGGTTATGGTAAGATTTCCTCCGGTGGCCAGGATTGCAGATCCTACACCGTAAAAGCTAGAATTATCACCGCCGGTGGAATCATCCGAATTTCGGAAAACAGTAACACCGGATACGGTCACATTGCCGTCCGTAACAAGAATCCCGACTTCGTCTTTGCCTTCGGAATAAACAGAATCCGTCAGCACAGTATCTTCCGAAATCTCGACAAGTGCTTCGTATTCACCGGAAAAACTACTGTGTCCGCCGGGCATTCCGCCCGGGCCGCCCATCCCGTCAGGCGGTGTTTCCATTCCATCGGGAGGCATCCCGTCAGGGGGCGCTCCCATCCCTTCAGGCGGCATTCCGTCAGGACGATTGCCCATCCCTTCAGGGGACATTTGAGGTGGATTTTCCGCAGATCCAAACGTCTGGAATCCTGCGAGCATCAGGCACAAAGCTAAAACGATACTGATAAGTTTTTTCAATTCTTTTTCTCCTTTCGAGAGATTGTCGGGAAGAGTATCATGGATTTTTGACGATAGTATGGAATTATTATGAATTTCTCTTGAACAATCCCAGAACAGTATACTCGACTTTAAAGCCGATCTTTACCTTATAATAGAAACATGATATAATCCTGAAAATTTTTTAGTCCGTTTTTTCTTCGACCCCACTTTTCAGGCAATGATCTCCGTATTATTTGATGAGCGGGTAAAACCGCATTCCAAAAAAAGGAGAATCATTATGAAGTATGTAAAATGGAATTACATGAGAGCAATTGCTGCTATCTGCGCCGTGGTTATTCTTTTATCCGCTGTCGACCTCGCAGCCTCTGCTGACAGCACAGAAGCCACCCAGGCAGAAATGCAGCAAAACATGCCCAACGAACCACAGGGTAGACGCAACATGCCGGGTGGGCCGCGGCAGGGCGAACCGGGAATGCCGTTTGGAATGCAGAACGGCGACTTCGCTCCTCCCGCTGACGGCGAGCAGCCTCCCGAGAAGCCCGATGGTGACTTCGTTCCTCCCGCCGATAGCGAGCAACCGCACGAGAAGCCTGAAGGTGACTTTGCTCCTCCTGCTGACGGTGAACAGCCTCCCGAGAAACCCGATGGCAACTTCGCTCCTCCCGCTGACGGCGAGCAACCGCCCGAGAAGCCTGAAGGCGACTTCGCTCCTCCCGCTGACGGCGAGCAGCAAACCTCTGCTTCCGTTGGTTTCTTTGGAAGAATGTGGGGCCGTGTCAGGCAGTTGTTCAGCCGCAATAACGCATCCTGACAAAAAACTATAATCTGCGCAGGGCGGTGCTTCCGCCCTGCTGCAAAAGATACGGCATAGGAATCAATCCACATGGTAGAGTCGTTAAACAGCCTGGCTCTCTCCGCAAAAAATGACGAAGCCGCCAGGGAAAAACTGATCAAAAGCAACAGCCAGACCATTCTCCGCTCCGCTTCTTCCGTTGCTAAACGGTATATAACGGAGAACGATGACGAATGGTCTATTGCTATGTATGCCTTTTCCAGGGCTATCGATGTTTATTCGCCCGAAAGAGGTGACTTTCTTCCCTTTGCTCAAATGCTCATTCATCGCAGCCTGATTGATTACTTTCGGGCGGAAGCCAGGCATGCGCAGGAGGTTCCTGTTGACCCGGAAGTAATGGAGGGCAATGGAGAAGAGGCGGAAACTGATGCTGTCTATCTCGCGGTCGTCGAGCAGAGCACGCAGTCAGATGATCATTCACTGCGTGACGAAATTCTGGAAGCAAATGAACTGTTTTCCTCGTTCGGGTTCAGTTTTTATGATCTTACTGCCTGCTCTCCAAAGCAGGAGAAAACCCGGCGGGAATGCATCCTCGCTGTACGTTATATGCTGAAGCCCAAAGAAAGAACAGAAGATTTTAAACGCACCGGCAGGCTCCCCATTCGGGAAATCAGAAAAGCGACCGGCGCATCGGTGAAAACGCTCGATCGGTATCGAAAATATCTGGTTGCTGTAATCATTTTATTAAGCGGAGACTTCCCGCACCTTGCGGAATACCTGAAGCCATTCAGAGAGGAGGGAAACAGATGAAAGCCGTTATTGTAGAGATTCGCGGAAATCGCGCAGCCGCGCTTCTGGAAAACGGGCGCTTCGTCAGCATACCGGACAGTTCCTATTCCGTCGGGCAGGAGATCACACTTCTGCAGCGGGAATCCGGCAGAAAACAGCGCAGTTCCTTCCGGCAGCGTGTTGCAGCAATAGCAGCTTCTGCTGTTCTTATACTGGGAGCTGGGGGTGGTGGACTTGCGTACGCCATGCCGTACGGAACCGTCAGCATGGATGTGAACCCTTCGATTGAATACACCATCAACCGGTTTGACCGTGTTTTGCAGGTCTCCGGTGTCAATGAAGACGGGCAGGCTGTGATCGAGGCAATAGGCAAGAGCCGGCTTCTGAACAAAAAGATTGACGACGCTGTTACTGCAACCATCTTTCAGCTTGAAGAGGACGGATACCTGACCGGCGACGAAGATGCCATTGTGTTTTCCTCCGGAACCGGCAGTGAAGCGCACAGTGTCTCTCTTGCAGCTTCACTGGAAGAACAGTTCTCTCCTCGCGCAGAGATCTACTCTGTTGCCGTTTCCCGGGAAGAGATCGCATCTGCCCATGAGAAGGGCACAACAGCCGGGAAAATGAATCTGGTCGGCAGGCTTGCGCAGGAGTCCCCGGAAGTCTTCTCCGAACCGGACTGGATCGACAGGCCGGTAAATGAACTGATGCATGCTTTTCATCAGGAAGCCGATCCTGCTGCTCCGTCAAAACCGGGCGACATATCCTCCCTTCCTGATTCCCAAGGCCATACTGCTCCGCAGAAAGAGCCGGCACCAGCTCTGCACGATGAAACAATTCCTGATTCAAGCTTTCCTGCCGGGGGACAGACTGAACACGTCCCCCAACAGCCGCAGACGGAAAACCGTCCGGAATCTGTCCCGGATAGATCTCCCGATCATTCTCCTGATAGGGAGCCTTCTGGGAAAAATGAAGGATACCGTTCCGAAGTCCCTCCCGCTGCAGAGAGGAACATGTCACCGGGCAACGAAAGCCAGAATATGAAAGATGGAAACAGCCCGATGAAAGCACAGGCAGGTAAGTAGTTTATCCGTTTTCGGAAAGCGCTCCCGTGATCACAAAAAAATATGAATGTATAACAAAACTTTCCGGAGGGCTCATTCCGCTCCGGAAAGTTTTTATTTTTTCCCAGTGACCTGATACATCCTGTCATCAGAAATCTGTGTTGTTACTTCAAGCCCGCTCTGGGTAAAGATTTCCGCAAGTTCCTCTGCAGACATCAACCCGTTGGAAACGACCTTTGCACTCCCGTGATGATGGGCATCGATTTTCTCCCGGCTCATGCCGTGGGCTATCGTGAGTGTTCCGCCAGCCAGCAGTTTTGACGCAAGGCAGGTGATCAGCCTCTCTCCATCCTGAAAGTGCGGAAAGGCATTATATACCACCACACAGTCGAACTGCCGGTCAAATGCGGTCTCTTCCACATCTCCGCAGAGAATGGTAACATTCTCCTGCGCGAATTTTTTTCGTGCAATTTCTGCCATAGCGGGAGAAATATCAATTCCCGTTACTGAGGAGACGCCGCGATTTAGATAGTCCGGAATCAGTACTCCGGTGCCGCATGCAACGTCCAGCACGCATTTACCTTCTGAGATTTCGGCATTGTCGAGGATTCGCTTTATGATCTCTTCGTTCCGCACCAGTTCCGAATCCCATTCTGGTGCAAGCCGGTCGAAAAAAGCGATGACTTCTTCTTTGGCGATCATTTTTTATCAGGCTGCCTTTGCCTGTCCGTTTGCGAAGAACGTTGCCGTGTCGATCTTCTGATATCCGCCGAAGCTTGACGGAGCCGCAGCAATCTGCTCTGCCAGTTCTTTCCCCAGGAAGATCTCAGTCACTTCGTTCGTCTTTACGGTGATGTCTATATCTTCAAAGAGCTCCGGATAAACGGTTTTGGCAATGAACCAGGTGTTGATCAGCGCGATCTCGTAATTGGTGTAATAGGCGTTGTAAGCCATCTCGAGATAGACTTCGCCGTCCTGCCAGGCCTTGCAGGTGTCAAACATGTCCGGTGTCTCCGCGTAGAGGGGCTTGATGTTCTTTACCGCTGCAGCATCCATGATGATGATATCCATATCATCGCCGAGAGCGACAAACTTTTCCTCTTCAATAGCCTGAATACCGTTCTTCTCAAGGTCGGACACGGTGTTTTTCACATTTGCCACATTGAAAGAAATATAGTTCTGGGCTGTCATCAGATGGTTTGTCGTACCCCAGTTGCCGAGCCCGCAGATATAGACTGAGGGCTTGTCCTCATCCTTTACATCTGCCGTACGGGCGGAGATTTCTTTCTGCTCTGCTTCAATGAAAGAAACCAGCTTTTCCGCTTTTTCTTCATTTGCAAAAATCACGCCCAGCATTTTCATGGTAGCTTTGAAGGACTCATCAAACACACCGGCAGGACCTGCTTTCAGGGTGATAACGGGAACGCCGAGCTGTTCCTGCAGGGCATCTTCTTTTTCCACATCCTCATACTCGGAAATGACGATGTCAGGGTTACAGCTCAGGATCTTTTCGGCTTCTGCAGCCTGTGCATTCGGTCCACCCACACCGCAGGAAGGGAGCGTTTCAAACACATCACCAAAAGCGAGAACATAAGGCCGGGCAACGGAATCAAACATCTTCGGGCGTTCGGCAAGGCTTCTGTTGTCGATATCCTCGACGCCGCAGAGCAGATTCACATCTCCGATATAGGTATACATACGCAGTGCACCGGCTCCGATGCAGACAACCCTTTCATAGCTTCCGGGGGTTACTTCCACTTCACGGCCGATCATATCCGTGAGCACCGTCGGTCCCGCTCCCTCTGCATGGGCAGCTGCGCAGAGCGCAAACACCATGGCACAGCAAAGCATCAGCGAAATCAGTTTTCTTGTTTTCATGATGATTCTCCTCCGATTATGATTTTATTATTATCTATCTCTGCAATGCGGACATCCGCATCAAAGACCTCCCGTATGGCTTCCGCTGTTACGATTTCAGCCCCTCCGGATCGCCAGATCTCTCCATCCTTCAGGAAGAAAAACCGGTCTCCCAAATCGAGTGCCTGATTGAAATCGTGCAGTGAGGTCAGGATCGATAAATTCTGCTCTTTTGCCAGTCTTTTCGATTCCCGGATAATAAGCTGCTCGTTGGCGATGTCCAGGTTCCCGGTCGGCTCATCGAACACCAGCATTCTGGGGTTTTGGGCCAGTGCGCGTGCGATTGCCACTTTCTGCTGCTCGCCGCCGGAGAGTTCTTCCACATTACGAGCTGCATATGTCTCCAGCCCCATATCCTCCAGGATCTGCCCTACCGCGCGCTCATCCTCTTTACCTTCCTTCAGGCCAAAGTAGGAAATACGACCCATCATCACGGTGTCGAACACGCTGAGCGCCCCGAACTGCACATTCTGCGGCACATAGGCGATTCTCCGTGCCCGTTCTTTCCGGGAGAGCTTCTGCAGATCCTCCCCGTCAAAGAGGATCCGGCCGCTCAGAGGCTTGTGGATCCCGAGGATATTCTTGAAGAGGGTTGTTTTGCCCGAACCGTTTTTTGCAAGCAGAACGCCGATCTCTCCGTCGTTCAGCTGAAGGTTGACGTTCTTCAGGACGAGAGGGGCATTCCTCGCGTAGCGAAAGGAAAGCTGCTGGACTTCAAGCATCAGATGTTCCCTCCTCTCCGGCTGAAGATCACTGCCACAAAGAAAGGTGCTCCCAGCAGCGATGTGATCGCGCCGACAGGCAGTGCAGAGCCGTTGCCCATACTCCGGGAAAACGTGTCCGCCAGCAGCAGAAGCAGGCTTCCCGCCAGAGCCGAAGCCGGAACGGAAACCCGGTGATCCTGCCCCAGAATCCGTTTGACCACATGCGGGCAAATAATGCCGACGAACCCGATAATACCGAGAAAAGATACGCACACTGCCGTGATGACAGACGCCAGCAGCATACAGGAAAAACGGAGCATATCCACGGAAATTCCCATGCTTTTTGCCGCTGCGTCTCCGATGAGCAGGGCATTGAGCTGCCAGCTGATGACGCGGAAGAACACCAGCCCGACAGTTACAACTGCGGCCATGATCAGATCCGTCCGGTAGGTTGCACGGCCAAGATCTCCGAAGGTCCAGATCACGGCAGCTGAGAGGCCGACGTCGGTTGCATAGAACTGCAGAATCGTTGTGCCTGCTGTCCATACAGAACCTATGGCGATCCCCGCAAGAACGACCACTCCCGGCTGAAAGGCTTTCAGCCGGCAGAGCCCGAGGATCAGCAGGATCGACACCGTGGAAAACAGGAATGCGACCATCGACGTCGCATAGGGGTTTGCCCCTACCGTGTAGCTGGTCAGGTTGTTTCCTGTGGAAAGAAAACCGCCTGCGAAGGCAATGATCGAGAGATTTGCGCCAAAAACCGCAGCATTGGAAACGCCTAAGGTTGAGGGCGAAGCCATCGGGTTGTTCAGGTTCGTCTGCATCACAAGGCCGGAAACGGAAAGTCCTGCCCCGGCGATGATTGCCGCAAGCACGCGGGGAATGCGGATGTTCCAGATAATGCGGTTGTTGGCCGCCGTGCTTTTTTTCATCAGCGCACGCAGACCGTCTGATATGCTCATATGGGAAGATCCGACAAACAGGCACAGCAAAGCAAGGACGATTACGGCCGCTGCAAGCTCCGCAAGTATCCTTCCCGCTCTCGCTTTATTTTTCTGTAGTTCTCCCATTTCTCTCATGCTGACAGAATACTCTCCCGGCAAAACCCGCGCAACCCCCCTGGGGGGATATTATTTTTCAAAAAAGAACCCTTGCAGCTTTATTCGGGCTGCAAGGGCTTTCCAATTATTATCTTTTCTTATCCCTTCGAAGTCGTCAGGAAGATCGAATAGTCAATCCAGTCGCCGGGATATTGGTAAGGTCCCATGTATCTCGGGTTGGTGTATATGGCATAATCGCCATATCTGGCCTCGTTTGGGTAATACTCCCAGTTGTAAGGAAGCTGAATGGCTTCCGTGCGATAGGCAAAGTTCTGTATTGCAGGGTCGAAAGTTTCCCAGACCGCCGTGACGGTGCGCAGGGGCATATCCCACCCTTGCAGGGGTTCAAAGGCGGGAGGCGTATCGGTATAGACGAAGGTATTCTCCGCTGCAGGTTCCGTGCTGTCACCATAGAAAAACTGCATCTTTTTGAGCAAAAGCGTTCCTTTATCCACTGCTGCATTGGCGTGAAACCCGTATTGGTGGATGAGCTGGATCCAGATCAGATCATCATCTTCTTTCAGGAATTTGACACACTCATAATCCGTCAGATAATTCTGGATCATCTTTTCCAGTTCTGCTTCGCGCATCGGGTCTCGGTTGACGCTGCCAACGCAGGGGCGCCTCACCCCGTCAGTGGAATCGATCAGATCAAAGCTGTACATTCCGTAAGTGCCGAACGAATAGCGGCCGGAATCCGTATACTGCACATACTCTCCGTTGTGTTTATACGTCCACTGCCAGGCATTCGCATCAATCGCCGGCATGCTGATTTTGACGGATGGGAAAACTGCCAGGATATTGGATAGTTTGTTCTGTTCCATCAGAAGTTTCCAGGTGAAGTTTAGTGCAGGATCCCATTCCGGCTCTTCCTGATATTTCTCCACACCGATGACCTTGTAGGGGAACTTGCTGTTCGGATTGTCATTTGCAGCAAACGTAATGAGAAAGGAATATTCTTGGGCATCTTCGAAGGCGTGTGAGATCGCAGTGAAGACCGCCGAATCGTCATCCTCCATGCGGACTCTCATCTCAGCTGTAACACCGATCATGGCATCGAACATTTCTTTATGCTGCTCAAAATCATAGTTTCTGGAATTTCCCGCCCCGTAAACGATTTTGACGATGCCGTATTCTTCCCATGTTGGAGGAAGAACAAGATCACCTTCATAACCCAGAGAGGCCAGGATATCTCTTGTGTCCGATTCTTTAAGCAATTTCAGGTTATACCGCCGGTTATTCAAGGCACTGTACCAACCCGCCGCATCCCAGAGGACGAGGTCGGTCTGCCAGCCTTTTTGCCAGTCTTCCCCCACACCGTTCAGCCACGCCGCCATGCCGATGGCAATCACCTGGTCGCTGACAGCTTCTTTCTTGATTTGCCCTTTCGCCTCATCGGCAAATACTGAAATACTCATGCAGGAGAACAAGATGGACAATGCCAGAACCAGCAAAAAAGCACGGGAAATGATTCTTCTACATTTCATGATTCTTCCCTTTCTGTATTCTTTCTTGAAAATATGGCTTTACATAGATTGCCCCTATCAAGTAGTGTTTACAATGTTTAACAACAAAAAACTAGGTTTCAGTAGCAAGCGATATTACTGTCAGTACGGGATTCCGTCCCGCCTACGAGCATTCTGTCCGGCAGGCGAACAATCATCTGTCCGCGGCCGAAGTCCGCGGTGGAGAGGTTGACGTGTATATCATGGCCGAGGCGGGACAGGCCGCGCGCAAGCTCACTGCTGAAGCGCGTCTCAACGGTTACGCTGCCGTCGCGCATCCACTGCCAGCGAGGTGCATCCAGTGCCTGCTGCGGATCCATATGAAAATCCACATAATTCATAACGACCTGTACATGCCCCTGAGGCTGCATATAACCACCCATCACACCAAAGGGCCCGACAGGGATGTTTCCTTTCATCAGGAAACCCGGAATAATCGTATGGTAGCTCCGCTTGCCGGGCTGCAGGCAGTTCACCGCTGCGGGATCCAGTGAAAAGTCCGCCCCGCGGTTCTGAAGGGCAATTCCTGTGCCATCCACTACAATGCCGGAGCCAAACCCCATATAATTGGACTGGATATAAGAGACCATATTCCCCTCGCCGTCGGCACAGCAGAGATAAACGGTGCCGCTTTTCGCCGGAACAGCATGGGAATAGACCTGTGCCCTGCTTCCGATCTCGCGGGCACGCATGGCCCCGTATGCTGGGTCAAGAAGGGCCTGCACATCAATCGCCATGTGATCTGGATCGGTAACGATATGCAAAGCATCCGCAAAGGCTATTTTGATAGCCTCCAGCTGCCGGTGGCAGGTTTCGATGCAGTCTTTCTCTTTAAAGTCAAATTCTTTCAGTATATTCAGCGCCATCAGGGCAACAATCCCCTGTCCGTTCGGAGGAATCTCACAAACTTCATAACCGCGATAGGCAATACGAATGGGGTCGACCCATTTTGCCCGGAAAGATGACAGATCTTCCAGCCGCAGGTACCCTCCGTAATACCGGCTCTGCTCATCCATACGGTATGCAAGATCTCCGGAATAAAAAGCTGCAGCTTTCGTCTCTCCGATTGCGCGGAGTGTGGCAGCGTGATCGGGGAGAACGATCCTTTCTCCGGGCAGCGGCGCACGGCCTGCCGGTGCAAATGTTTTATACCACGCCTCAAAGACAGGCCCGGTGAGTTTGCCATTGAAGCGTTCAAACGCATATTGCCACATGAGGGAGAGGTTTGGCTGGCAGGGATACCCCTCTTCCGCATAACGAACAGCCGGCATCAGCACATCAGAAAGAGGGAGGCGTCCGAAGCGGCCGTTCAGTTCTGCCCAAGCCATGGGCGCACCAGGAACCGTTACAGGAGCCCAGCCATGCGTCGGCATTCGATTATTCACCACAGAGCAGTCCTGTTTCACGCGCTCAATGGATGCAAGCATCGGTGCAGGCCCGCTTGCATTGAGTCCGTAGAGCCTTTGATCCTCCTCCGACCATACAAGTGCAAAAGCATCAGAACCGAGGCCGTTAGCTGTCGGCTCCACCACAGTGAGTGCCGCAGCTGCGGCAACAGCAGCATCCATAGCGTTGCCGCCTCGGCGAAGGATCTCAAGCCCTGCAGCTGATGCCTGCGGGCTGGAGCAGTTTACCATTCCGCCTCCGGCATAAATCGGAAACCGCTGGGAAGGATATTTCTGTGCAAGGGGATCAAAAACCGGTTCAACAGCATTTTGCTGGACTTGGGAGTGTCCTGTTTTCAACATAAATGTTCCTTTCCTGTATTAATTGACTCCTTACGCCCTATCTTTCGCGTCGCTGCTCGCGAAGGGAACACCATCTACGATCCCAGTGCTCATTCGCGAACTCCAGGAAAGGAAGGCTGAATTGTCCTGTTCCTTTATAAAAAACTACCTGCGCACGCAGGTAGTTTTTCGTTTGGTATTTCACATGATAATGGCGTCTTTCGGACAGGCAGACTGACAGGTTCCGCAGCAGACGCAGTCATCCTCGTTGAGGACCCAGGTTTTTGCCTTGCGGTCAACCGTGATGGCTTCCTGCGGGCACTTTTTTGCGCAGAGAGTGCAGTAGATACATTTGGATGGATCATTGACCGGTTTGCCGTCGTCACGTGGCTGGACTGCAGGCACAGCCTCCGGAGCTTTTTCTTCCGCATCGGGAGCAGGAGCAGCTTTTTCCGCGGCAGGGGCTTCGGCCGCAGCTATTTTGGCAGGGGCGGCTTCTGCCGGTGCTGTAACAGGTTTTGCAGCAACAGGCTTCGGTGCGGGCTTTTTCTTCTCTTTGAAGTGCGTACCGGTGACGATCAGATCTTCTTCTTTCGTGGCAATCATATGATAGTCAGAAGTAAGGGTAATGGCATGCTCGTTGCAGAAATCAGCGCAGGTGTTGCAGAAGGTGCAGGATCCGAGGTCAAACGTGAGGGTGATATTCTCCCCGCCTTCCGCCGGGTCTCTTCTGAGGACAATAGCCTTTCCGGCGCAGACACGGACGCACATTCCGCAGCCTACGCACTTGTTGGGATCATAGGCAATTCTGCCGCGGTAATTCGGTGCAGCTTCACTGGGAACAAAGGGATACATGTCACAGCTGGGCTTACTGAAAAGCTGGGAAATTGCCTGTTTAACAAACGGAAAATCCATTATGTTTCTTCCCCTTTCTCTTCCGGTTCAGCCTCTTTTGCAGCCTGCTCAGGCGCATAGGGGTTGGGAAGGGTTGCCTCCTTATTGCCGGTTTTCTTCTTCTCCGCAAGAATCTGTGCAGCAAGGAGAAGCCCGTCTATAATGGCCTCCGGTTTCGGGGAGCAGCCAGCGATATCCACATCCACATGGACATATTTTCCAAGCGGGCCGCAGACAGAGTAGCTGTCCCGGAAAACATTCCCGCTCTGCGGGCAGGAGCCGCAGGTCACGATGCATCTTGGTTCCGGGATCTGGTCCAGCGTGCGGAGCACACGGGGTAGGCTCTGCTTGGTGACCGGCCCGGAAACCACGGCGATATCCGCATGGCGAGGGCTCCCAACCAGTTTGAAGCCTACACGCTCCGCATCATAACGTGGAGTGAGGACAGAGACGATTTCGATGTCACATCCGTTGCAGGAGCCTGCATTGATATGAAACAGCCAGGGGGACTTCCCGGTACTCTCAATGATAGTTTTCTTAAACATAATCGCGCTCCTCCTTTACAGCCCAAACCATGCCAGAATCAGGCTGATTGCAGCCAGGCCTGAAACAACAGTCCAGTAGTACTTGAAAAGCTGCTCAATCTTGAGTCTTGCCGTTGATGCATCAATCAGAGCGACAACACAGATAATCACAACAACGCAGAAGAAAAAGTCAATCAGACCATCAACCAGCAGGATCCCCGTACCGAGGCCACCGAGGAACAGTGCCACAAACAGGCTTGTGAGGGTAAGCAGCTTCACAGCGTGGGAAAGCTTGTAAACGGCTAGCGGTTTCCCGCTGTATTCTGCGAGCATTCCTTCACAGATTTCGGTTTCGGCCTCTGCCGCATCGAATGGATGTGTCCCTGTTTCGCCGGGGATTGTCAACAGGAAAGCAATGGCGGCAGGGATCATGGACGCTTTGAACAGGAGACATCCGTTTTCTGCCTGGTAGGCGGATATCGTCTGCAGGGAGAAAACCACTCCGGAACCCACTGCATTCCCGACAACCTTTCCGACAGCGAGCAGAACCAGAACTAGCGGGAGCTCACAGGCGATAATCGTCACCATTTCACGGCTGAGACCGACGCCTGCAAACGGCGACCCTGTTGCCGCTGCTCCGAATATTTCAGCGAGAGCCGGGATCAACAGCAGATAGAGGATTACAATGATATCCGCGTTGCCGGTAAAAGCCGTAAAGTTGAACACGGGGATAAAAAGCTGAATCACTACAAGTGCCGCCAGCCCGATAATCGGCGCGGTAAGATAAACCGTTTTATTCGCCACAGCGGGAACGATTGTTTCTTTTCCGCAGAGTTTGAAAAAGTCATACATCGGCTGGAGAATCGGAGGTCCGACACGCTTCTGCATCCTCGCAACAATCTTGCGCTCAATACCGCATAGGAGCATACCGCACAGAAAACAGAAGAGGAAACCCGGGAAAATCAGGATATAACCAAGATCAACAAAGGCGTTCAGGATTACATTCATTTCCGTATCCTCCTTAAAGCACAATCAGCATAAAGAGCATTGCAAGCGCAAGCGCAACAACTGCCCATAATGCGTAGTCATTCAGGATACCACTGTGGAGATCATGCATAAAGCTGAAATAATGCCTCCAGTTATGCTTGAAGCCCCAGAACAGATCAGACCCGCCGACCTGGCTGTATACGGTTTCTTCTCCGCTGAAGAACAGGGAATGCTTTGCATCTATCTCACCTGCAGCTAATGCACTGACTTTGTCATATTTCCCGGTGACGGCGATAATCGTGACCGCCAGCAGCACAATGCACAGGATCAGCAGCCAGGAGACAGGATTCCAGATACCTGCCTCAAAGAAGGTGACGTTTTGTGCCGCATTCATAAACGGGCCGAGCGCTGACGAGGCATATCCCTCGCCCATCATGGCGTCGATGTAACCATTTGCGTTGAAGGCAGATGTAGCCGCGGGATGTGTGAGGAACTTCCCGACGAGATTGGGGAAGAGACCTGTAAGAACACAGAGTACTGCAAATATACTCATGGCAAGGCGCATACCCCAGGGTACCTCTTTCACATTCTCATATTTTTCAGGCAGCCTTCCGAAGAATACGCTCTGGCTGACTTTTACAAACGAGGCAAGCGTGAGCACAGATGTGACAAGGCAGACCACGGTTACCGCCAGATAGCCGATATTGCCGCTTTCCACTGCTTTTTCATAGCAGGCCTGGTAGACCAGCCATTTGGAAGCAAAGCCGTTGAATGGCGGGATCCCGCTGATGGAGAAGGCACCAATCAGGAACACAACCGTTGTGAAAGGCATTTTTTTGCTTAATCCGCCGAGTTCATCCAGATTAGTCGTCCCCGTTTCATGAAGGACGGCGCCGGCTGCAAGGAACAGAAGGCCTTTGAAGAGCATATGGTTCAGTGCATGGTAGATTCCGGCAGAAAACCCGATCGCCGTATAGAGGCCGACCGCTGTGAGAACATACCCGATCTGAGAGATGGAGTGGAATGCCAGAAGACGCTTGAAGTCATGCTGGGCAAACGCCATTGTTACACATAGGAACATGCAGACACAGCCGATAAACACCAGCAGGAACCGGAAAGTTCCGAGCCCCATCGTCTGAAAAAGGAAATAGGTAAGGCGGATAATGCCGTAAATACCGCACTTTGTCAGAACACCGGAGATCAACACGGAAATGGAAGCCGGAGCTGCGCCGTGTGCATCTGCCGCCAGCGGATGGAAAGGCACAATAAAAGCCTTGGTGCCGAAGCCGATGAAAAGAAGGGCAAAGGCAATCTTCACGGAAGTATTGCTCATCATCCCGGGGATTATACCGGAGAGCTGGGCAAAGTTCAGCGTGTGGGCATTGGCATAGAGTATAATGACACCCGCAAGAATACAGGAAGAACCCATGCTCCCGACGACAAGATACTTGAAAGCCGCTTCCAGCGCGCCGTACACTTTATTCCGGAAAGCTGTCAGGGCGACGGCGGCAAAGGTCAGGATCTCCACCATGATGAACATGTTGAAGATATCCCCCGAAAGTACCAGGCCTATAACACCGCCGGCAAGCATCAGGAAAAGCGTATAATACTGCGGAATATTGTCATCATGCGCCATATACTGAACAGAGTAAACGCAGGAAACAAAAACTGCCGTGGAAATCAGGAGGCCGAAGAAGAGGGACAGCGCATCCACTTCCATCGCTATGCCGATGGCATAGCCGCCTGCGGGTACACGGTTGCCCATCCAATAGGCAATCACCTCTCCGTTCACCATAACCGGACGGATCAGGGCGATTATGCATGCCAGGGATACGGAGACCGACAGAATCGCAATCACGTTCCGGAGGAGCTTGCTCTTCCCCAGCACAACAATCAGAAATGCGCCAAGGAACAAAACCATCACCGAATAGATCGGGAAGTGGGAATAGTTCAGAAAGTTACTCATCCGTGCAACCTCCTGATTTCTCTGGTATCCAGAGTACCGTAGCTCTCATGAAGTTTCATTACGAGCGACATGGACATTGCCGTTACACATGCACCGATAACAATGGAGGTAAGTGTAAGAGCCTGCGGGATGGGATCGACGAAGTAACTGAGCTGATTGATCTCACCTTCGGTAAAAATCGGAGCGGTGCCGCCCGGCACATAGCCGATTGAAATAATCAGCAGGTTCACGCCGTAGTCAACAATGGAAAGTCCAATGACTGTTTTAACGATGTTGTATTTTGTGACGATTGTGTAAAAGCCGAGGACAATCAGGAAGAAAGATGCAATATAGTTTATCGTCATCATCATACGCACCCCCTTAAGAATCCTGTTTCATCTGGCCGATGATTGTCAGCATGTACAGAGCAAGCATACCGACACCGGTAAGAACCTTTGCTCCGACAGCTGCATTCATCAGGAAGATTGTTCCGGAAGACCAGAGATCCCCGATTCTGCCGCTTTGGAAAAGAACGTTTTCGCAGAAATATCCGCCGTAGACAACCCCGAGCATAGCAAAGAGCACATAGAAGATCGAGGCAAAGCCTTCGGAACTATGCAGGAGATTACCGTTGACGGTTTTAACACTTTCATATCCGTAACCGAGATAGATCAGCGTGAATACCGCAACCATCAGCACGCCGCCCTGGAAACCGCCGCCGGGAGAAAGGTGGCCGTGGAGGATAATGTCAAACAGGAGCACAAGCGTGAGCGGAATCAGGTAATCGCAGCCGCAGCTTGTAATAACGTGCTTTATTATCAGCTTATCGTTATTCATCTTCTTTAGCATCCTCCTTTTCTTCTTCCTTTTTCGCGCTGGAAAGGATAACGGCTGAACCGGCAACTGCCGTAATCAGGATAAAGGCTTCTCCCATAGTATCGTATCCACGGAAGTCAAATACGATAGATGTTACATCGTTGACGGCTTGGCTCTTTGTAAGGTTTTGCTGCACAATAGCGGCAGCGGCACCGTCCGCTGTGGAATCGTCAAAAGCATCGGGATTCTGCTGCAGCTCATAGACGGGAACCGTTACCTGAGCAGGATCATACGTCCGGTTCAGCTTTCCCATGGAAAGTGCCGCCAGCACACAACAGACGAGAATCGCACCGAGTGAAAACCAGGTCAGAAACTTTTTCATTTGCTGCCTCCCTTCCCGATTTTCTTCAGCGTCACAATCAGGATCACGGGAGCAAGCGCTGCTCCGACTGCCGCCTCGGAAATTGCAACATCAGGTGCATGCAGGATCAGGAATTCCGCAGCTGCAAACAGGCCGGTAATCGATAGCGCAATGACCGCAGAGAGAAGGTTTTCAAGCTCAGCGGCAAGTATCGCAGATACAACGAGTCCCAGCACAACAGCCACGTTCAGGATAAGAACCAGATTACTCATTGAAATCCCTCCCGTAGTCATCAGGATTAAGCTTGAGATTCTTCGTGCCGCGCCGATCAGCTTTATAGGCGCCTTTCGCAAGCACATGCGACCCGATCGGGTTGGTGAAGAGAATCATCAGCGCAATCACGGCAATTTTAACGGCGTTATCGGCAGAGTGGAGAAAACATGCAGCATAGAGGATTCCGCCGAGTGCCACACAGAGCACGCCCAGCGTCGGGATACAGGTGGATGCCTGCATCCGGCAGAGCACGTCGGGCATTTTGAGAATACCGAGCGTCCCGGCCAGAGCAAAATATGCTCCGACAACAATCAAAACATCAATCAGAAGTCTTACAGCAATCATATCTTACAGACTCCCTTCCAGATACCTGCCGACAAGCATGGTATCAATTATTCCGAGAAAAGCTCCGATGAGTGCAATATTCAGATATATACCCCGCCCGGAGTACATGGAAAAGAGAATCATGGCGCAGCAAAGCAGATTGTCACAGGCATCTCCAGCAACCATTCTGTCTGCGGCAGAAGGCCCTTTTGCTACCCGGAATACAAGGCTGAGTGCCATGAGCGCAAAGAATACAGCACCGATCAACAGTTCAATCATTACTCAAACACCCTCCTTGTTCCTTTTTCCAATGTCCCTTTGATAGCGTCTCCGGCTGCCTCGCCGCTCTCTGCTGTTACATCAATCCAATGGATGTAAAGATAGTTCTGCCCTTCTTCTTCCGCAACGTCCATTGTGATGGTGCCCGGTGTCAGCGTAATAGAATCCGAGAGAAGGGCCAGCCCATAATCACTCTGCATCGCGGTAGGGACTCGGACAATACCCGGTTTCACCGCTTTGCAGCCGCCATAAACGATCTTCGCCATATTGACATTTGCTTTGACCAGTTCTGAAAAGAATGTAAAGCAATAGCCGAGCAGATTGAATATTTTGACGGGATTAAAGAATCGGACGGAATCTCCATGGACGAAGAATCTTGAAGAAAATACCGCCGTTGCGAGGCTTACCAGCACACCTGCTGCAAGTTCCTGAATTGCAAAGCTCCAGGTAATCAGGACCCACACGACCATGCACAGGATAAATGTGGCAAGCGCCGCAGAAAATCTTGTTTTTTGCAAGAAAAACCCCCCTTACATAGTGAAAATGATACGTACGTTCATAATAATTTTACTCAACAGTAAGATACTCCACATAGCAGCGGAATGCATCAGGGCTTTTGGTAAACGTCAGAGATGCTCCTTCGGCAATCGTTCCCTTCGCGGCGAGTGGGAAAAAATCCGTCACACAGTCCGGAACAATTCCTGAAAAATCTCCGACGGCAAGCGTAATGCCCAGGCATTTGCGAAAACCCTGTTTTTCTGCTTCATCGGAAACAAGCTTGATGATACCTTCCGTTATGGCAAGCTCGTGCATTTATCTGTCGAGGCAGGAGAAACACGGGTCAATGCTGGCAATGATCAATCCTGCATCCGCCACAGTGTTGTCCCGCAGCATATGCGGAATCGTCGGCGTATTCTTGTAGCTTGGCACATGCACCGAGATGCGGTAGTTCTCAAGTTTCCCGTTGCCGACGACCATATGGCTCAGCTGTCCGCGCGGGGCTTCATGGCGGCAGACCGCGACGCCCTCCTGAATCTTCGGGAGCTTGTTGCCATTGTTGATGGGGCCTTCCGGCAGATTTTCAAGTGCCTGTTCCAGTATTTTGATGCTTTCCACACACTCCAGTGCTCTTACCACGACACGGTCAAACACATCCCCGTTCTGGCAGACCGGAATGTCGAAATTGAAATCCTCATAGGAAGAATAGGGCGCATCCTTTCGTACATCCGTCATCACACCGGAAGCCCTCGCATGCGGGCCGACCGCTCCCAGACGGATTGCATCTTCACGCTTCAGTATGCCGACGTTTTTGGTGCGCATGGCAATCGTCTTATCATTGAGAACAATATCAACGATCTTATTCAGCGGATTTTTCAACGCTTCGCAGCCTTTGAGCAGATCGCGGCGGAGATCATCATCAATATCCCGCCGGGAACCGCCGATTGTCACCATCGCATAGTTGACGCGGTTGCCGCTCAGCCTTTCCAGCAAATCCATGATGAGTTCCCGTTCATCCCAAATATGCATAAACAGGGAATCATGCCCGATGATATGGCATGCAATTCCCATCCACAGAAAATGGGAGTGGAGCCGTTCCAGCTCGGCTGTGATCACACGGATATATTGACCGCGCTTCGGAACTTCCGTCTTATTAATTGCTTCCACACACATCGCATAGGTAAAAGCATGAGAATGTGAGCAGATTCCGCAAACACGCTCCACGAGAACAAGCGTCTGAATCGCATTGCGCTCGGTGGCAAGCTTTTCTATTCCGCGGTGGTTATAACCGACGAATACTTCCGCGTCTTTGATCACTTCCCCCTCGGTATAGAGTGTCGCATGAACCGGCTCCTCCAGAGCAGGATGGTAAGGGCCTATCGGGACAATATAGCTCATTTTCTCTCCTCCTTCTCTGTGCCATTCAGTTTGCGGAGTTCTGAGAGCGGTTTGACCATAATCTGGCCCTTGCCCTCATCCTCCAGCAGATCATACGGCAGGAACAGGCGCTTGGAAACATCCAGCCCTTCAAAGGTCCAGCCGAAGAGTTCGTTGAGCTCCCTTTCCGGCCACTCCGCCGCCACGTCATAAATCCCGCTGATCGAAGGCAGGACCGTCTCTCCCACGACATGGTATGACTCCAGCACTGGGCCTACCGCATACTCGTAGGATACATCCGGTCTTCCCTCCATGTCGAGAAAGCCGTGGATCATGACAAGGTAGATTTCCTTTTTGCGCATCCGTTCTGCAATGGGTACGATCTCATCTTTTGTGATGTCGATTCTCTTGTACTCCTGCATCAACTTCACCTCTCTACTCTTATTTCTCTATATAGTACGGCGCAAGCCGTTTTCAACAGATTCTCGGCAGCTGTGCTCCTGCCAGCTTCTGTATTATTCTGCTGCCTCCAAAGTTTGTTTTCATCACGACCCAGCCCGGACAGGTATCCGTTACCGTTCCGATCTGGGCAGCAGACTGCCCTTCCGGCAGCGAATGCATTGCTTCCAGCACCGGAGATGCATCTTCCTGCGCAACAACGCAAAGGAGTTTCCCCTCATTGGCACAGTAAAGCGGGTCAAGCCCCAGCAGTTCACAGGCCGCTTTTACTTGGTCCCTTACGGGAACAGCCGCTTCTTCCATCAGTATTCCGAGCGGAGAACTCTCGACAAACTCGTTGAGTGTTGTGGCGATTCCGCCTCGTGTGGGGTCCCGCAGGACGCGCACTCCTGCACTTGTTTTTAAAACAGCATCGCACAGCCTGTTGAGCGGAGCGCAATCACTTCTCAGATCACCCTGCATCATTCCGCTTCGGGCAAGCATGACAGCCGTTCCGTGGTCTCCCACAGTACCGGAGAGAATAACCGCATCACCGTTCCTTATTGTCTTGGGTGACAGACCCGGATACTTCAGTGCTCCGATTCCGGCTGTGTTGATGTACAGTTTGTCTCCCCTGCCCTTTTCCACCACTTTGGTGTCACCGGTAACGATCCTGACCCCTGCCCGTTCCGCTGCATCATGCATGGAAGAAAGTACTTTTTCAAGAACAGCTGTTTCCAGCCCCTCTTCCAGAATCAAAGCGCAGGAAAGAAATTTCGGTTCTCCTCCACAGACAGCAATATCATTTACCGTACCGTAGACAGAGAGCTCTCCGATATCTCCTCCCGGGAAAAACAGGGGATCTACCACAAAACTGTCGGTTGAAAAAACGAGTTCCGGATCCCCGGGCAGGATAGCTCCGTCCCCCAGCTCTGAAAGAAATGGATTATTCATTCTGGGGACGATCATTGTTTCAATCAGACGCGAAGTCTTCTTTCCTCCGCTGCCGTAATCGAGTGTAATAATTTCATCCATTTTTGTCGAACATATCGTAGTCCATATACTTATATGCCGCTGCACAGGCTCCTTCCGAACTTACCATACAAGGTCCTACAGGATCCTCCGGGACACAGCGTTTTCCAAACAGCGGGCATTCTGTCGCGGAAATCCGCCCGGTGATTACATCCCCGCACCGACAGGCAGAATGTACGGAGAAAGCTCCGGACTCCTTTCGCGCTTCTTCTCCGAGGATATCCGCAAACCGGTTCTCCGCATCGAGGTCAGAAAACTCCTCCCGGAACTTCAGGCCGCTTGCCGGAATGCTCCCGAGCCCTCGCCAGTCTGCAGTTTCCCGCTCGAAGAAGTTATCCATCATTTTTTGTGCCAGAAGATTTCCCTGCGGAGAAACTGCCCGTATATATTCATTTTCCAATTTACAGTCATGGTTTATGATCTGCCAAAGCAGTCGCCATATGGCGGATAGAATGTCCTCCGCCTCAAATCCGGCAATTACTGCCGGCATTGAAAACTCGTCCGGCAGAAAAGCAAAGCCCTTTTCTCCTATGATGGTTGCCACATGTCCCGGGCAGAGAAACCCCTGCACCCGGAAATCTTCCATAGCCATTAAAGCCCTGAGTGCCGGTTCTACTGTTTTCAGCATGGAAAAAACTGTAAAATTCGAAACGCCGCTTTCTTTTGCCGTCAGTGCGGCAGCAGCGGTACCCGGCGCTGTTGTCTCAAACCCGACACCGAGGAAGACTACTTCCCGTCCCGGATTCTGTTTTGCCACTTCCACAGCGTCTACCGGAGAATAGACAACCTGTACCTGTGCGCCGAGTGCTCTGCGCCTTGCAAGATTATCCCCCGGTAAACTCCCCGGAACCCGAACCATATCTCCATAGGTCGCAAGGATCACATTTCTGCACATGGAGAGGTTTAATATGGCGTCAATATCTGAAGGCGGTGTCACACAGACCGGGCACCCCGGTCCAGACAGAAGCTTCACCTGATCCGGAAGGATACTCCTGATCCCGCTGCTGGCAATAGCCATCGTATGCGTGCCACATACCTCCATCAGGCAGATCTCATGATCCGTTTCGAGTCCTGCTGTCGCTCTGCGAAACTGTTCCGTATTCATCGCTTTTCCGCCCGTTGGATACCATACCCGGCAGTTATCGCTTCTTCCAGTTCCTCCCAGGCTTCCAAATCCTCTCTTGCCTGCTTATCCGGGAGACGTTCTATGGCAAATCCAGCATGGACAATGACATATTCACCGATCTTTGGGTTCTCAATAAAGTCTACACGGATTCTCCTGCGCATCCCCATAGATTCCGCTACAGCTTCTTTGCCGTTGATCTCCGTTATTTTAAGTGGAACTGCCAAACACATTTTTTCCCTTTCCAAGCTGATGAAGCGCGATGACAGCCTGTCCGAGGCTCAGCCCTTCATCATTACAGGATACTCTTTTATGGTGATAGACGGTAAAACCGCACTTTCTTAATTGCTCCGGGAGACGCTGTAATAAATATCGATTCTGAAAACATCCGCCGGATAACACCACACGCGAAAGGCCTGTCGCTTCCCGCGCTGCTTCGCACTGCATCACTGCCATTCGGATCAGTGTGTTTATAAACCGTGCCGCCAGCTGTCCGGTCGGGATTCCGTGTCCCTTGTATTCCGCAAGGGCAGCAACCGTCTTTCGCCAGTCAAAGAGCAAAATATTCTTCTCTGAAACAAGTTCAAACGGAAGAAGCCCTGTTTCCATTTCATCTGCTGCAGCTTCCAGAAGAACAGCTCCCTGTCCCTCATAGCTGGCAATGTGTTTTATATCCAGGATAGCCGCAGCCCCGTCAAAGAGCCGTCCCATCCCGGAAGAAAGCGGACAATTCAGCCCGGATGTTATCATGCCTTCGTACAGTCCGGCATTTTCCCAGGTGGATACATCCGCTCCGGTTTCCCTCAGAAGCGCAAAAGCGACCCTGTCCAGCTCTTCCGCTGCCCGATCGCCTCCGATCAGACGGACAGGCTTTATGGAACCGAACCGCAGAAAACCCTCGTATCCTCCAGTCAGGCATTCTCCGCCCCAGATGGTTCCGTCCGTTCCGAGACCGGTCCCATCCCATATGAGCCCGATCACATCCCCATCTAGGCGGTTATCCGCCATACAGGATGCAAGATGCGCATGATGGTGCTGTACGAGAAAAAGCGGAATCTGAGCCTGTTCGCTGATCTCCCTGGCATACTCACTCGACAGATAATCCGGGTGCAGATCACGGGCCACAGCGTGCGGTTCTATGTCAAAGAGGCGTTGAAAATGGCGGATCTGCTCCCGATAGTGTTCATAGGTCTCAAAGTTCTTTAAATCTCCGATATGCTGGCAAAGAAAAGCATTCGTGCCTTTTGTCAGGCAGAAGCTTGCCTTTTGCTCTGCCCCGCAGGCCAGAACAGGTGGGAACTGTTCCCGATCCGAGAATCGGATCGGATAAGGCACATATCCCCGGCTGCGGCGAAAGAAATACTCGCCGCCATCTAGGACCATACAAAGTGAGTCATCACATCGTGTCTGGATTTCCCGATCATGGAGCAGAAAACCATCTGCTATGCCACGGAGCTTTTCTACTGCTTCCGAATTTCGGTGCAGAATCGGCGTATCACTCAGGTTCGCACTCGTCATCACGAGGGCATCAAAGGTTTCCCCGAAAAGCAGATAGTGAAGCGGCGTATACGGGAGCATTACTCCCAGATAGCGGTTTTCACTCAAGTGGAGAAGTTTCGCTTCCATCCCGTGCTTTTTTCGAAGCAGGACGATCGGTCTGCGGCTTCCCGTCAGGACAGCCTCTTCTTCCGGTGTAATTTCACAGTATTTCCCGGCGCAGGTAACATCTCTGCACATGACGGCAAATGGCTTTTCATCTCTCTCTTTGCGTCTGCGAAGCTGCTCAGCAATTGCACTGTCGTCCACCCGACACGCGAGGTGAATTCCTCCAAGTCCTTTTACGGCGAGAATCTTTCCCGCTTTCAGAAGTCCCTTCGCCAGGGAAACAGCCTCGTCACCTTCCGCCTGCCTGGTTCCGTCTGCATCCAGAAAGAAAGCGGCAGGCCCGCAGGCAGGGCACGCATTCGGCTGTGCGTGATATCTTCTGTTTTCAATGTCATGGTATTCCGCATCACATTCCGGGCACATGGGGAAACTGCACATAGATGTTTTTACCCTGTCATACGGAACGTCTTTAATAATCGTAAAACGGGGGCCGCAGTTTGTACAATTGATGAACGGATAATGATACCTTCTGTCGCCGGGAGTCATCAGTTCCCTTAGACAGTCATCACAGATGCAGATGTCCGGTGAAATCAAAGTATTGCGAAACGCTTCTTTTTTGCTTTTTATGATTTCAAAAGACTCAAACCCTGCGCAAGGCAGCCCGTATTGCGGCTCAATGCTCTCTATCACTGACAGGCCGGGAGCTCTACGGGGAATTTCCGCAACGAGCCGTTCCAGATCGCTTTTCTCACCGTCAAGCTCAAGTTCAACGCCGGAGGAAGTATTCTTGATGTTTCCGTTCAAGCCATATTCCCGGACAAGGCGATGAATATATGGTCTAAATCCGACTCCCTGTACTATTCCATGAATTTTGATAAGTGCTCTTTCCATTCAGGCCCCGCTTTCAGGATCACAAAGCCCGTAATCAGGGCATTTTTATAACAAAGGCACTACCACACCTATTTTATCATTCAATTGATATCATTATAGTATCCTCGTTCGTATTCTGCAAGTGTTAACTTATTATTATAAGGAAAACTCGTATCCTCTTGTGAAATTGCACAGTTTTTCTTATCCCTCTTGATTATTTTCCCATTCTATATTATAGTACTATGAGGTTTTGTAATAACGATAACCGTTTTTCTCATCATTGTTCAGAAAAGCAGGAAGAAACTATGGATACGAAGAAAGTCAGTGCATTGTTAACAGCTCTAAATCGCGGTTCTCTGTCGGCAGCCGCGGAGGAGCTCGGTTATACACAGTCAGGCCTTACGCACATGATGAATTCCCTTGAAGATGAACTGGGGCTTACACTCCTGGTACGAAACAAGGCAGGTGTACAGATCTCCTCTTCCGGGCAGGAACTATTGGAAGATCTGGAGGCACTGGCAAACGCTGCCGATAAGCTGGAACAAGATGCGGCAGCCCTGCATGACCGAACCTTTAAAACCATCCGTATCGGATCCTATTCTTCCGTTGCGCGCCACTGGCTTCCTGCTATCCTTTCGGAATATAAATATTCCAGCCCGGAAACCGGAACTTCCCTTTCTATGCAGAACATTTCTGAACAATACAGTGCTGTCAAAAACGGAACTCTGGACTGTGCAATTGTCAGCTATCAGCCCGATCTGATGGCTGGCCTTGTCTGGACGCCTCTGAGAGATGATGAGCTCGTCGCAATTCTTCCGGGAACTTACTCTGTAGAGGATGGTCCCTTCCCCGTTGCCTATTTCGCCGGAATGGAGTTCCTTATGCCATCCGGTGGGTTTGATATGGATATTCTCCCTATTTTTCAGAATATTCCTCCGAAACAAGCTCCCGACTTTCGCTATACCAATATGGAAGACGCCGCTATTATCTCCATGGTCGCGCATGGGCTGGGTGTAAGCATTCTCTCCCGGCTGATCATGCAGGACAGCAAAGATCACCCGGCTGTTGTCTCCCTCGATCCCCCGGCCTATCGAAAGCTTGGGATCATTGTAAAAGAAAAACGCCAGAATGAAAAAGCCATCCGCAGTTTTATCTCCTGTGCACGCAACACTTTAAAAGATTTATAATATAGATTTACGCCTACATTTTATATTTACGCCAAAATAATTGTTGACAACGACAAGGCAAATGTGGTATCATACTCAGGCTGACAAGGGAACGGCCATGCGGGTGTAGTTCAATGGTAGAACACCAGCCTTCCAAGCTGGATACGTGGGTTCGATTCCCATCACCCGCTCCAAGTGACCTGCCTTAGATTTGCGCCAATAGCTCAGCAGGATAGAGCAACTGCCTTCTAAGCAGTAGGTCGGGGGTTCGAATCCCTCTTGGCGTGCTTTTTATAATTTGGTGGGATTAGCTCAGTTGGTAGAGCACCGGATTGTGGTTCCGGGTGTCGTGGGTTCGAGCCCCATATCCCACCCTCTAATTTGTTCAGTGTCGAGAGGTCGGCATTGGCGGAATTGTTGGGATGTAGTGTAAGAGGTAACACACCGGACTTTGACTCCGTCATTGTGGGTTCGAGTCCCGCCGTCCCAGTTTAATATCTGCCCCAGTAGCTCAGCAGGTAGAGCACCGCCCTTTTAAGGCGGGTGTCCGGGGTTCGAGTCCCCGCTGGAGCATAACGCAAAATGAAGCGAGAAGTTATCAAAACTCCTCGCTTCTTTCATTTCTATGAACTTTTCAGCTACGTTTCGTTTTGGTTTTCCTGCTCCGTTAG
>JAFQZI010000039.1 GCA_017406005.1 Oscillospiraceae bacterium
CGCTACCCTCATCAGGTCAGCGGCGGACAGTGCCAGCGTGCCGCAATCGCCCGCGCTCTGGCTATAAAACCAAAACTTCTGATTTGTGATGAAGCCACCTCCGCACTCGATGTTACCATTCAGCAGGAGATCCTCGAACTGCTTAATGAACTGCGGTGGAAAAACGGAATGGATCTTTCTATTCTCTTCATCTGTCATGACATCGCTCTGGTACAGCAGTTTTGCAACAGAGTGCTTGTGATGTACAAAGGACGAATTGTTGAGCAGGGACTTCCCGACGATATCATCCGTAATCCGAAAGACGATTATACCAGACGCCTGATCAACAGCGTTCTGTAAGGAAGGAATATGGCCTTATGGAAATAATTAAAAAACGTATTACCCATTACTGGTCTCACCGAGCAGAAGGATTTGCCGAGCAGCGTGTCCGGGAATTTAACAGCGGAAAACGAGAACGCTGGCTGAAAGAGTTTCATCGATACCTTCCGGAGAAAAAACCTCTTCGCATTTTAGATGTCGGAACCGGAACAGGGTTTTTCTCTTTTCTTCTTGCTGCAGAAGGCCATCAGACAACTGGGATTGACCTGACTGCAGATATGATTCTTCAGGCTGAAAAAACTGCAGCCCTTCTCAGTCTGCAGGCAGAATTCATACAGATGGATGCGGAAAACCCGGATTTCCCGTCGGAAAGCTTCGACGCTATTGTCACCCGCAACCTGACGTGGACTCTCCCGCATATCGCTAAAGCCTATCGGGAATGGCACAGGCTGCTTGTTCCCGACGGTGTGCTGATTAATTTTGATGCGGATTATTGCACGGCTGCAGAGGCAGAAGAAGAAATAGAACTACCAGAAAACCACGCACACAAGCTTGTACCGGAATATCTCCACGCCGAGAATGACGCTATCACGGAAGAACTTTCCGCCTATCAGCAACCACGCCCGCAATGGGATGTACAGCTTCTGGTTGAGGCGGGTTTTGAACAGATTGCTGTGGATATGGGTGTCTATAAGAGAATTTATGCGGAGATTGATGAATTTTATAATCCCGTCCCGATTTTTACGATTGCAGCATACAAATAGGTATACATAGCCTGATTGCAGGCTTTTGTATAAAAAGCAGCTCTCTGTTGGCCGTAGGAAAGCACAGAGAGCCGCAACAAAGTGACAGGCAGCGGAGAATCCGCCTCTGCCGCCTTCAGTATAATGACTTTTGCGGAAAATACAAGTTTTTTGGAGGAAAGAAAATGAAAAAACTTCTGTCCCTCGCACTGACTCTTTGCATGGTGCTCTGCTTCTTCACCGGCATTGCATCCGCTGAAGGCAAGAAAATGATCATCGGTGACACAACGTTCAATTCCGAAAACTGGGAAGAGACCGTAGACCCACACCGCACCTACAACGGGTGGGCCTGCATCCGCTACGGCATCGGTGAAACCCTTGTTCACTATACCGACACTATGGAACTTGAACCCTGGCTGGCCACAAGCTGGGAAAATGATGGAGACCTCACGTGGACGGTTACTCTCCGCGATGATGTTTTCTTCTCCAGCGGAAGAAAGATGGACGGTGAAGCCGTCAAACAATGCCTGGAGCATCTTCTTGCCGTGCATGATCGTGCTCCGTCCGACACAATGATTGAAAGCATTGAAGCCGACGGTCAGGTGCTCACGATAAAGACCTCCGAGCCACTCCCTGCTCTGATGAATTACCTCGGAGACCCGTACGGCTGCATCATCGATGTGGACGCTTCCGACTTTGATGCCGGCATTGTTGTCGGTACAGGGCCGTATGCCGTAAAAGACATGGTTACCGATGATCACGTTTCTCTTGTAAAGAACAAGCAATACTGGAACGGCGAACCGAAGCTCGACGAGCTGACCATCCGCACCATCTCCGACGGCAATACACTCGCCATGGCACTGCAGGCTGGTGAAATTGATGCTGCCTACGGCATGGCATATGAAAGCTATCCGCTTTTTGAGAACCCCAACTTCCAGTTCTCTGCTGTTCAGACTTCCCGTGCTTTCTTCGCTTCCATGAATATGACAAGCCCTGTCATTCAGGATCCTGCCGTCCGGAAGGCCATTGCCATGGGCATTGACAAGGCCGGATTTGTCGCTGTGCTGCTGGACGGCCATGGCGTACCGGGCAACGGTGCATTCCCCGATGGGTTCAGTACCTTTGGCGGTGAACATATCACTACAGAGACCTACAATCCCGAAGGGGCAAAGACTCTTCTGGAAGAAGCAGGCTGGGTCGACACCGACGGAGACGGCATCCGTGAAAAAGACGGCGTGAAACTCGTTATCCGCTGGCTGACCTATCCCAGCCGTCAGGAGCTCCCTCTTCTTGCCGAATCCGTACAGGCAACACTGAAGAATATCGGTATGGATGTTGACATCAACTGCACAGCCAGCCGCCGTACCTTCCTCGCGGATATGACAAGTTTTGATATTTACGCTTCCGCCCTTGTCACAGCTCCTTCCGGCGACCCGCAATATTTCTTCACCACGAGCTGCCTGCCAGGTATGAGCTACAACTTCGGCGCATATGAAAACGAGCAGGTAAACGAAATGATGAAGCAGCTCGCTGTTGAATTTGATATGGCAAAACGTGCAGAACTTGCCATAGCACTGCAGCAGGCCATTCTGGATGACAATGCTTACATCTTCTGCTCCTTCCTGCAGATGAACATGATTTCCAAGGCGACTGTCAGCAATTGGACGGCTCACCCGTGCGATTACTACGAAGTTACCGCTGATCTCGATATCAACTGATTCTTTTTCATCCTTATCAGGCAGAGTCGACAAGAAGCCCCGGAACCTTGTTGACTCTGCCAATTTTTTGCTTTTCTGCTTGACAATTCTTCTTTCTCTTTTTAGAATGCTGATACTGAATATTATCCGAACAGGAGCCCGAGATGAATATCCAGATCAGAAAACTCACTTACGCTGCGCTGTGCCTTGCCCTTGCACTGGTTCTGCCCTTCCTTACAGGACAGATCCCCACCATCGGAGCAATGCTGAGCCCTATGCACATCCCGGTGCTTTTGTGCGGATTCCTCTGCGGCTGGCAATGGGGGCTGGCTGTAGGCTTTATCGCTCCGATCCTGCGCAGTGTGCTCTTCGGAATGCCGAAGCTGTATCCCAATGCAATTGCCATGATGTTTGAACTTGCAGTCTACGGAGCGGCGACAGGCTTTTTTTACAGGTTTCTGCCCCGCAAGCCCTGGAGGATCTATCTCTCCCTGATCCTTGCGATGGTGCTGGGGCGCATTGTATGGGGATGCGCGCAGTATATCCTTCTGGGTGCACAGGGGACAAAATTTACCTTGCAGATGTTTGCAGCAGGGGCTTTTATCAATGCGATACCCGGAATCATTCTGCATCTGATCCTGATCCCTGCAGTTGTCTATGCACTGGAGAAAGCCGGTTATATACTGAACCCGGGAGAAAGGAGATAGCAGGAACTCATGAAAATCATTTATCTTGACTGCAGTATGGGTGCTGCAGGAGACATGCTGACAGCTGCCCTGCTGGAGCTCCTGCCCGATCCCGATGTCTTTCTGAATCAGTTGAACAGCCTGGGTATCCCCAATGTAACATTTATCCGTTCATCAGAAAAGAAAAACGGAATTCTGGGTACGCACATCTCTGTCCAAATCGGTAACACGAGTGAAGAGAACCGGCTCGCACACCCCGAAGAGCATCATCACAAACCAGGAGAGCACCACCATCACGAGCATCGATCTCTGCAGGACATCCACGATATCGTTTCCCGCTTGACCGTCAGTGAGACGGTGCGGCAGGATATCCTCGCTGTTTATGCCCTCATCGCAGAAGCAGAAGGGCACGTCCACGGATGCCCGGTATCGGAAATCCATTTTCATGAAGTAGGCACTATAGATGCCATCGCTGATATTACCGCCGTTTGCCTGCTGGTTGAAAAGCTGCATCCGGATGAAATTGTCGCATCCCCTGTCCATGTGGGTTCAGGAACCGTAAAATGCGCACATGGGGTTCTGCCCGTTCCGGCTCCCGCTACCGCTGAGATTCTGAAAGGGATCCCGATTTACGGCGGTGAAATCAAAGGGGAGCTCTGCACACCGACAGGGGCAGCCCTGCTCCGGCATTTTGCAACGCATTTTGGCGACCTCCCGGTCATGTCTGTTCAACAGATCGGATACGGGTTAGGAACGAAGGATTTCCCGACAGCCAATTGTTTGCGGGCCATGCTGGGCGAAACGGCTGATGAAACGGATACGATGTTTGAGCTCAGCCTGAATGTGGACGATATGACGGCGGAAGAGATCGGCTTCGCCATGGACAGAATCTTTGAAGCCGGCGCAGTTGAGGTTTATACCGTCCCGATCGGGATGAAGAAAAACCGCCCGGGCACACTGATCCGCGTAATCTGTTCACCTGAAAAGAAGGACACCGTTATCCGGGCTGTTTTCCGCCACACTTCTACAATCGGGCTGCGGGAATACCAGACAAAACGGTATGTTCTCCATCGAGAGGTGACTGAAAAAGACACAACATATGGAAAAGTCCACTTTAAAAAGGTCTCCGGATACGGCGTGGAGAGGGAAAAAGCAGAATATGAAGACCTTGCAGCAATCGCTGCAGAAACCGGCCTTTCTCTCTCTGAGCTGAGAAAAAAGCTATAAAAAAGAAATAACCGCTCCGTCGCGAGCTCAGTATAGTAGGAATGACGGAACTGAATAGCTGCAAAAAGAGAAACCTAAAATAACAGGTTCAAAATTTTTAAAAACCGATCTCGGAACTTCCGAAATCGGTTTTTTGCTTTTCAATTTTTTTGTCGTTTTGGGAAGAAATCCGGCTTCTCAGGATTATTCGTTAACGACCAAGTTTTCAAACGCCTCTTCGCGAACCCAGACGGCGACATTACGGCCTACGGTGCAGAAATCGCCGTAACCGTCTTCGTTGATCACTACAGGAGTGGTACAGTTTCCAAGCACGTCACAGAATCGTTCTCCGGCAAAGCGGCTGCCGACACACATGGAGAGGCTGCCGCCATCCGCATTGGACATGACCACAGCAAGACCGGAATTTTCATGTTCCTCGTCGCCGCGGCGGACCCAGCCCACAAGATGTTCATTGCTGAAACAATCCTCCTGCTCTCCGTAGGCATACAACCGGCGCAGCTTGATGAGCTTGCCGAGATTCGGCACGAGAGGGCGGTTTTTAACGGGGTTGCCATAGTAGTCAGAATAGAACACACAGGGCATTCCCTCCTGCCGCAGCAGAATCAGTGCATAGGCAAGCGGCTTGAACCAGTCCTCCACAAAGGACTGCAGGCTTTGACCATACTGTGTGTCATGGTTGTCGACAAAGGTGACGGCGTTTTCCGGCCTCTCACGGACGAGCGTGTTATCCAGAATGCAGCGCAGATCATAGTTCTCCCCTGCCTGAGAGGCATTGAAAAAGTTGTAATGCAGCGCCACATCGAACAGTGACATCTGATAATCCACGGCATCGAGATAGTGCAGCAGCCGTTCAAGCTCCCCGCTCCAGTATTCGCCGACGGCGGGAAGTTCGCAATGATTGTTTTCGCGCATATCGCTCAAAAGTTCCCGGTAAAAGGGAAAGCTGATATGTTTCACGGCATCCAGCCGCAGGCCGTCGACCCCTGTTTTTCTCAGGTACCAGTTGAGCCATCTCTTGGTTTCTTTTACAACCCGGGGATTGGACATGTCCACGTTCATCCCCATCAAATAGTCAAAGTTGCCGTTTTCCGGGTCCGTTTCCGGGGCCCATTTCTTGCCGGTAAAGCGGTAAATATTCCCGGTTTCCCGACTTTCCTCATTCCAGTCGGTACCGGTGAAGTGCCTGTGATCCCACGTAAAGCGGCTGTATTTTCCGTTGCGGCCGGGAAACGTGAATTTTGACCAAGCGCGGATCTGCTGTTCTTCACCAATCTGATTACAGCGGTTTTCCGGGTCATCGGTAACAGCGGTGATTTTCTCCAGCTCATCTCCGCCCATGCGGTGATTGAGCACAATATCCGCGTAAACACGGATCCCGTGCGTATGAAAGGCACGGATCGCCGCCAGATATTCCTCTTTTGTTCCATATTTCGTACGGATTGTTCCCTTTTGATCGAACTCTCCGAGATCATACATATCATAAACGCCGTAGCCTACGTCATCCTGAGAGGTGCCTTTATAGGCAGGCGGAAGCCAGATTTCTGTAATTCCCAGTGCAGTGAGGTTTTCCGCCTTTGCGGCGCAGCGTTTCCACCACAGGCCGTCATTGGGCAGATACCATTCAAAATACTGCATCATGGTTTTATTTATACTCAACAAATCCCTTCTTTCTGCGTTGAGTCGACATGTTTTACCACAAATCGGGCAGTTTGTCAAATTTTACCCCGTACCGATGATACGAAAAGCCTATGAAAACCACTTGACAAAACAAGGTTTTCCTATACTATGGAAAGCTGCAACGGCCGTCGTTAACCGGGTTTGACACGATTCGTGTCACAGATGTGACAGAGCGATTCTTTCCTTTTTCAAGGATGTGTGATACTTTCAATTTGCCGGCAAGAGCAACAGGAAAGGAATAACAAGACCATGAAAAACGGGAAAAGAAATCTGCTCACCGGGCTCGGGCTGCTCGGCGTATTTCTTCTGTGGACCATTCTGATAAAATGCGTTGACGTACAGGCTGCCGGGCCAAACGGAACAAAAATCGGGTTTGCGTCATTCAATGTCTGGTTTCATCAACTGACCGGCGTACACATGACAATCTATACGATCACGGACTGGCTCGGCCTTGTTCCGATCTTTATCTGCCTCTACTTCGGCGGGGTGGGCTTCGCACAGCTTATCAGAAGGCGGAGCCTGCTGCGGGTCGATCCGGATCTTCTTCTGCTGGGTGTGTATTATGTGCTGGTTATCTTCTGCTACCTGATTTTTGAAATGATTCCGATCAACTACAGGCCGATCCTGATAGACGGAAGAATGGAGGCATCCTATCCTTCTTCCACGACTTTACTGGTGCTGAGCGTGATGCCGACCCTGAAGTTTCAGGTAGACAGGCGGTCCGGTAACCCTCTCGTCCGGAAGGCTGCTGCATTGTTTGTGATCGTGTTTTCGGCATTTATGGTGATCGGAAGATTGATTTCAGGCGTTCACTGGGCAACGGATATTGTTGCTTCTATCCTGTTATGCGCGGGTCTGTTTCTGCTCTATCGATCAGCCGTTCTGTTTACAGACAGTAAAAAAGCAAAACAGTGTCCCAAGGAGTAAAAAATGGAGTTCAATGAAAAACTGCAGGAACTGAGAAAGAGCAGATCTCTGACCCAGGAAGAACTGGCAGAGGCTCTTTTCGTTTCAAGAACAGCGATTTCAAAATGGGAGTCAGGCCGGGGATATCCCAGTCTCGACTCGCTGAAGGAGATCTCCAGGTACTTTTCCGTATCCATTGATGAGCTGATCTGTCCGAAAGAGATTCTCTCCGCTGCAGAAGATGAGAAGAAGGAGTGCATGGATCGATACCTCTCGATGATCTGCAGCACGCTGGATATTTTGCTGGCACTGCTGTTGTTTCTGCCTGTCTACGGAAACGGAACGGATTCTCCAACCTCGGTAAGCTTGTACGCGATCACAGGACTCAGCCCGTGGATCAAAACCGTGTTTGCTGCCGTGATCGGCGTGACGGTTTTGAACGGGGTCTGCGGCGTTATCATCAGTCATCTTGATAAACCGATCTGGAACCGCCATCGGCTCGTAACAGGTATGGTGCTGTCCGTAACAGGTGCAGCCGTATTTATTTTAACCCGTCAGCCGTATGCAGGCATCATTTGTCTGACCATGCTGGTTGTGAAGGGATTGCTGATTGGAAAAAGAAAGGAGTTGCCATGAAAGAAACAGGAAAAACAATGAATACAAAGGATTATACAATCCGTTTAGAAAAACCGGAAGAGCACAGAGAAGTTGAAAATCTTATCAGGGAGTCCTTCTGGAACGTCTACCGCCCGGGATGCAGCGAGCACTTTGTGATCCATGTGCTTCGGGACGATGCGGCTTTTGTGAAGGAGCTGGATTTCGTTATGGAAAAGGACGGCCGGCTGATCGGACAGAACATGTTCATGAAGACGATCATCGAATCCGACGACGGCAGAGAGATCCCGGTCCTCACCATGGGGCCGATCGGGATCACACCGGAACTGAAGCGAAAAGGATACGGAAAAGCACTCCTGGACTACTCTTTGGAAAAGGCTACCGAGATGGGCTTCGGGGCCGTCCTTTTTGAGGGCAATATCGACTTCTACGGCAAGAGCGGATTCGACTATGCCAGTAAATTCGGCATAAGGTACCATGACCTGCCGGAGGATGCAGATTCTTCGTTCTTTCTCTGTAAGGAACTGATTCCGGGGTACCTGGACGGTATTACGGGAGTCTATCAGACTCCGCAGAGTTATTACGTGGATGATGCCGATGTCGATGCGTTCGACAAAGGATTTCCTCCGAAGGAGAAGCTGAAGCTGCCCGGCCAGATCTTCGGATAAAAGGTGAAATACTATAACCACCTGAACTTCTTCAATATTTTTTATCATCTGTCAGATCTAAAAAGTCTTGACAGGCGATTTTATATTTGATAAAATATGTTTGTATCAAATATTTAGGAAATGCCTGACAAACGGAAGGAGTATCAGAATGAAAACAGTCTATGATTTTACAGTGAAAGACAGACAGGGAAAGGATGTCAGCCTGTCGGAGTATCAGGGCAAAGTGCTGCTGATCGTCAATACGGCAACGGGCTGCGGCTTTACCCCGCATTACGAGCCTCTGGAAGCCATGTATAAAGAACTGAAGGACCAGGGATTTGAGATCCTGGACTTCCCCTGCAACCAGTTTGCCAATCAGGCCCCCGGCAGTGATGATGAAATCCACGAGTTCTGCACACTGAAGTTCGGCACGGAGTTCCCGCAGTTCAAGAAGATCGATGTCAACGGAGAGTCTGCAGATCCTCTGTACGCTTTTCTTGCAACCGAGAAGCCTTTTGAAGGTTTCGGGAAGGGCCTGAAGTTCGCTGCTCTGAACAAATTCGCTGAAATGAACAACAAGAAATTCGGAGAGAAAGCGTATATCAAATGGAACTTCACGAAATTCCTGATCGACCGTGAAGGCAGAGTTGTTTCAAGGTTTGAGCCTACCGCGGATATGAAAGACGTCAGGGACGCGGTTGCGGCTGCCCTGTAAATCTTATGGAAGCACCAAACTATTCAGAACCCACAGAACTCCAGCAATACCTCACTGAAGGTGTGGAAACGATCTTGAAGGACGCTTTGCGAGCTACGTTCCGTGATCCAAAAGAGAGCCTTTTCATGGCACGGTTTGCAGCTGCGTCCCGAAAGGCCTCGGGAAAGCGGGAAGAAAATGAGCGCAATGGACTTCATGTTCCATCTTATCTGATTGCCAGCATCACTTCCAGCTGCAATCTCCACTGTGCTGGCTGTTATTCCCGCGCCAACCATGCCACAGAGGACTGTGCTCCGCAGCATCAGCTTACCACCGCGCAATGGGAGGATATCTTCCGCCAGGCTGAAGAACTGGGCATTAGTTTTATACTCCTTGCCGGAGGCGAGCCTCTGCTCCGCTATGATGTGATCGAAGCCGCGGGAAAACATCCGAACATCCTTTTCCCGATCTTCACCAACGGCACTTTCCTTGGGGAACGTTATATGCGCCTTCTGGACCGCTGCCGGAATCTGATCCCTGTCATCAGCATTGAAGGGGACGAGACACTTACCGACTCCCGCCGCGGAGACGGCATTTGGAAAAAAATCGTGACAAACATGGAGGAGCTTCAGAAGCAGGGACTGCTCTTCGGCTGCTCCATCACCGTGACTACGGAGAATCTGGATGAAGTCCTCTCCGGCGCCTTTATCCGCTCCCTTGCTTCGCGAGGCTGCAAGGCGGCCTTTTATATCGAATTTGTCCCCGTGACTGATGAGGCCAAGCACCTCGCACCCGGAGACGAAGAGCGCGAGCTCATCCGAATCGGAATTGACAGGCTTCGCCTGGAGCATCCCGAAATGGTGTTCGTTTCCTTCCCCGGCGACGAAAAAAGCTCCGGTGGCTGTCTGGCTGCGGGCAGGGGCTTTTTCCACATCAACTCCCACGGCGGTGCAGAGCCGTGCCCCTTCTCTCCGTACTCCGATATCAATGTGGCAGAAACCTCTCTGAGGGAAGCTTTGAACTCCGGGCTTTTCCATGCCCTTCGGGACAACGGGCATCTGCTGGAGGACCATGTCGGAGGCTGTGTGCTGTACGAAAAGAGAGCGCTTGTGGAAAAGCTGCTGCACGAAAGCGCAGACAAATGAACCAAACAAATTGAAAGGATACCCTTGACATGTCTGAACCGGCATTACAAGAAATGAACCCCTGTCCGGAAACGGAAACCGCGGGCAGAAACGATATGTCCCGCGAAAAAACAATCATCAGGACCAGCATCATCGGAATCATCGCCAATGTATTTCTTGCGGCATTCAAGGCTGTGGTCGGCCTGATGACCAACTCTATCGCCATTGTGCTTGACGCAGTCAACAACATCTCCGATGCCGGCAGTTCTCTGATTACCATCATCGGAACCAAGCTGGCTGGCAAGGAACCGGACAAAAAACACCCCTTCGGCTACGGGCGCATTGAATACCTGAGTGCCATGATCATCTCTGTCATCGTGCTGTATGCAGGTGTGACGTCTTTTGTGGAATCCGTTAAGCAGATCATTCACCCGGAGACACCGGATTATAATACCATATCTCTTATAATTGTTGCCGTCGCGGTGGCCGTCAAGATCCTGCTTGGCCGCTATGTAAAGGGTGTCGGTGTAAGGGTGAATTCGGACTCTTTGATCAACTCCGGTGAAGATGCCACGCTGGATTCCATTATCTCAGCATCTACTCTTGTGGCGGCGGGTATTTTCCTGGTCTTCCACGTATCGCTGGAGGCCTGGCTTGGCGCTGTTATATCCCTCGTTATCATCAAATCCGGCATCGAAATGCTCAGAGACACGATCTCGCAGATTCTCGGGGAGAAAAATGACCCGGATCTTGCCAGAAGCATCAAACACACCGTCACAGCCTTTCCCGATGTTAAAGGAGCTTATGACCTCGTGCTGAACAACTACGGACCGGATGCGTGGAACGGCTCGATCCATATTGAGGTGCTGGATACCTGTTCCGCCGCCCAGCTTGATCAGTTGATTCGGAACATTCAAATGGAAGTGTACAAGCAGCACCACGTCATCCTGACAGCTATCGGGGTGTATTCTGTGAACACAAAGGACGAAGACGTCATAGAGACACAGAAGAAAGTGCGGGAGATCGTTTTCTCTCACCCGTATGTAAAACAAATGCACGGCTTTTATCTGGTGAAAGATCAAAGAGCCATGCGCTTTGATATCGTGGTCAGCTTTGATGCACCGGACCGACGTGCCGTGTATGCAGAAGTGGTCTCCGACGTGCAGAAGGCATTTCCAGATTATTCCCTGCAAGTCGCTATGGACACAGATTTTGCAGAAGAATAGGTCATTTAGAAGCCACACTATAATATACCAGCCGATCCCGAATCATCCCGGGATCGGCTTTTTTGCCATTATAACGAGACCATTCTTGACATATGTCTAAAATCGTGTTATATTTATTTTTGACATAAGTCAGAAAAGAGGTGTGTATATGCCCAGAAAACCTCGCTGCAGATGGATAAACAGCTATCCGGATCATTGGGAATTCTCCCCCGAAGATGCGTCTGACAGAGATCCGCTCGTAATGACCCTGGATGAGTTTGAGACTATACGTCTGCTGGACCGCGAAGGGATGACCCAGGAGCAGTGTGCCGAAAGGATGGGCGTAGCACGTACCACCGTAACAGCCATCTATGAAAGCGCGCGCAGGAAAATGGCTGTGGCACTGGTAGACGGAAAACGCCTCCTGATCCGGGGTGGGAATTATCAGCTCAACGACCAGAGAATAGAAAACATCATTTCGAAAGGAACAGATAGTATGAGAATCGCAGTTGCCTATGAAAACGGAGAAATCTTCCAGCATTTTGGCCACACTGAACAGTTCAAGCTTTACGACGTGGAGGACGGTAAAATCGTCGCGGAACAGATCGTGCCTACCAACGGGAGCGGTCACGGCGCACTGGCAGGCTTTCTGAAAGCTGCTCAGGCGGATGCGCTGATCTGCGGCGGTATCGGTATGGGCGCTCAGAACGCACTGGCCGAAGCCGGAATCCACCTCTACGGCGGTGTTTCCGGTTCTGCCGATGCTGCAGCGCAAGCTCTTGCAGCAGGAACACTGGAGTACGATCCGGATGCAAAATGCGGCCACCACGGTCACCATCACGGTGAGGGACATGAGTGTGGACATCATAGCGAAGGACATGAATGCGGACACCATCATGGGAAAGGCCTCGACTGCGGCCACCAGGAGGGTGATGAAGGCTGCCGCCATCATCACGGCGAGTAGTGTTGCTCCTCGTCAGCATAATGAGCTGACAGCAAGCCGGTATTTCGACTTGTAAACGGGATACAGACTGATACTAATCACTGATAAAACCATTTAAATCTTTTCGGGCAGAATTGTGACATGCTGCGTTATCAGCCTTGAGAATACACAAAGTATTCCCTGCGGCTTCTGCCTTGCCTGTCGCAATTCTGCTTCGAAAATCTTTTAAAGCGTCTTATCAGTGATCAGTATGAAAAATGACAACATCGCATTAAACCTGCCGGCCATATGGCTAGCAGGCTTTTTTATTGTCCGGGGCTTTTCTGTTGTTTCCGCTTTCGGTCTGGAGAAGAGCAAAAAGGACTTGACAAGTGACCGTTCGTTCACTATAATATGAGAACGAACGGTCACCATATGCCTTAAGGGATGAAACAATGGCATAGATCGAGACTTTCAGCAATCATTTTATCAAAATATACGGAGTAACAGACTATGAGTAAAACGGCACTTGTCGTAATCGACATTCAGAATGATATTACAAAGCACTACAGAGATATTATTGAAAATATTAACGCTGCTATTGGATGGGCTGCAGAAAGCGGCATGGAAATTGTTTATATCAAACACAATAACTTGTCTGCCGGTACGCGGACATTCAAACCGGATACGAAGGGTGCGGAACTTGCCCCGGAGTTGGATGTTGTGTCGGACAATGTCTTTGTTAAGACGAAAGCCAATGCGCTAACTAGTGATGCTTTCTCGGAGTACATCCGGGAAAACGATATCAACACGTTTTATATCACCGGAGCTGATGCTACTGCCTGTGTAAAGTCCTCCTGTTTCAATATGATTAAGGCAGGATATACTGTGCATGTCATCTCCGATTGTGTGACCAGCTATGATCTGAAGAAGATGGATGAAATGCTCAAATACTATGCTGACAAGGGATGTGAAGTCAAAACGCTGGCCGACTATCAAAAGGAGTCATTATGAACAATCGAGATGCGGGGCTGATCATAGTAAGGCCTCTTCAGAAGGAAGAAAAGAGGAAATAAGTCATGCCCAGAGAGATCAACCCGAAAGACACTACGAGAGCAGAAGCCTATACGCTGTGGATGAATGCGCCGAACCCGATGGTAACTTTCTTCAAGACGCTGGATGTCACCAATCTGATCCGGGTCAGCAGGAAAAGAAAGCTGAAGTTCAACCTGTTGATGGACTACTGTATCGGGAAAGCCGCTTCGCATGTAAGGGAATTTTACACGCTTCCGGTCGGCGATAAGCTGATCCGGTATGACACCATTGCGGTTAATACGATCGTGAAGAACAAAACAGGGGAAGTAAGTTCCTGCGACATTCTGTTCACAGAGGATCTGGAAACCTTTAATCGTGAATACCTGGATTATACCAATCAGGTCGCTGAAACCGGCACAGATCGGGATCTGTCAGCTGACAGCATGGTGATCGGTACATCTGCAATCATTGATACCGAGCTTGACGGCGCAGTCGGGATGAACAGCGGAATCTTCAACAATCCGTTTATGATCTGGGGGAAATACCGAAAGAAGTTTTTCCGGTATACTTTACCTGTATCCTTCCAGTTCCACCACACACAGATGGACGGAGCACATGCTGGCTCGTTTCTGGCAAACCTGCAGAACGAGATCAATAATTTGGGGAGGCAGTAGTGAAAGAACTGATATTATATATTCACGGCAAGGGCGGCTGTGCCGGGGAAAGCGAACACTATAAGCCGCTGTTTCCAGATCAGGAAGTTATAGGACTGGATTATCAGACCTTTACCCCTTGGGAAACGGGAAAGGAGATCCGTGAGACGGTGGCTTTGCTGAATGCCGAATATGACAGCATTACCCTGATTGCCAATAGTATCGGCGCATTTTTCAGCATGAATGCCGGAATCGAGGCGATGATCCGCAGGGCATACTTTATTTCGCCCATTGTTGATATGGAGAAGCTAATCATTAACATGATGTCCTGGACGAATGTAACGGAAAAGGAATTGAAAGAGAAGGGCGTGATCAACACCTCATTCGGTGAAGACCTGTCCTGGGATTACCTGTGTTATGTCCGGGAACATCCTATCGACTGGACTGTTCCGACCAGGATCCTGTATGGCAGCCTGGATAATCTGACTTCCTACGAAACAATTGCTGCATTCGCGGATGATCATGACGCAGAGCTGACAGTGATGGAAAACGGTGAGCATTGGTTTCATACAGACGAGCAGATGCGTTTTCTGGATAACTGGATCATAAATGGAAAGCAGGCGTCTGAGATATGAAGCAGGCGAAGAAAAAGGAAAAGAGGCGCGGACATTGATTAAAAGAGGTATAGCACATAAAACAATCTTTCTTTCTGCCATCCTGCTGGCGATGTACCTTTTACTGACAGGATGTGGGAGAAATAATACTTTCGAGGGCTCCAGTACATCCGATGAGACGGGGTTCCGGATGGAATACAGCATTCTGGACAAAGAAGAATCAACCGAACTGAAGCTGACGGAAGGCGATCAGATACAGGTGCTTATTTCACATGTTGCCGGAAATGTGGATGTGACTGTTGGGCAAGATGGAGAAGAACCGATATACAAAGGGACCGGTCAGGAAAACGCAGACTTCATTCTGACGATTCCGAAAACCGACTGCTACCATATTTCCGTAACAGGCCATCGGGCAAAGGGAGAGATCTCTTTTACCTGCATTCCATCGAAAGAAGAATGAAGGAGATATGGCAAACACAATAACGTTTTTCAGAATATCTGTCAGTATAGTTCTGCTTTTCTGTCCAGTGTTCTCTCCTGCCTTTTATGTGTTTTACATAGCTGCCGGGTTGTCTGATATGCTTGATGGATTTGTGGCGAGAAAAACAGATACCGTCAGCAAGCTTGGGGCACGGCTAGATACTATTGCAGATTTTGTGTTCGTGGTTGTATGCCTGATCAAACTGCTTCCGATCCTGAGTATTCCTGCATGGCTGTATGTGTGGATCGGAATTATCGCTCTCATAAAGGCCGTAAATATCGTTTCGGGATTTGCCGTACAGAAGAGGTTTGCGGCTGTTCATTCGGTTATGAACAAAGTGACAGGAGCTCTGCTGTTCCTATTACCGCTGACGATTCCTGCTGTTCCGCTGAAATACTCTGCGGTTATTGTCTGTACAGTGGCAACGCTTGCAGCAATTCAGGAAGGTCACATGATAAGAACAGGAGGATGCCCTCCGCCGGTTGAAGAAGGAGAAACAATCTAATGAAAGTCGCTCACAAAAAGAATCTTGCATTACTCAGACCAACTGCGGAATACTCTGCGCAGGTAATGGCTTTCAAGGAAGAATTACTGTCAAATACCGATGATTTCGACGGCTGTGCCGGGCTGGAAGACTGCGCTTCCTTTGAGGAATGGATCCGGTTCGAAGAGCGTCTGAGGGCGAAGTACAAGGAAGGCTATGTCCCCTCCGAGGTTTTTCTGGCTGTCAGGGAGACGGATGACCGTTTGGTCGGGATCATCGATTACCGACACCCTCTCACTGAATTTCTTATGAGATTCGGCGGGAATATCGGCTACAGTGTCCGCCCTTCCGAGCGGCGGAAAGGATACGCTTCCGAGATGCTTCGATTGATGCTGGATATATGCCGTTCTTATGGAGTAAAGCGAGTTTTGCTCACCTGCGACAGCGATAATACGGCATCAAGGAAAACCATTCTGAAGACCGGCGGCGTTCTGGAAAATGAGATCGAAGACACTGTGGGACTGAGCAAATGCGGCAGAATCCAGCGTTACTGGATTTCAACCGGTCTCGACACGTGAAAAAGGAAACGTTGGAAGATGGTATATGAATTGGTTGATACGACAAAGGCCGCTGGCTGAAAAACTGGGATACGAGTTCGACCATGAATACACAGTGTATGAGGTGGAAACGGATGCAGGAGCAGACAGCAGCTTTTGTAAGAGAAGAAAACAGTGAAAAAGATGCTTGACTCTCACACTGTGGCAGGCATTAAGCTTGATGCGAGCTCAAAAAACGACAGCAGGAGGTACCGCCATGCTGAAAATCGGAGAATTTTCAAAACTGTCCAGAGTCAGCGTCAGAATGCTCCGCCACTATGATGAGATCGGCCTTTTGAAACCGGCTGAGACAGATCGCTTTACGGATTACCGGTACTACAGAGAGGATCAGCTCCCTATTGCGGGACGTATTGCCTCCCTGAAAGATATGGGCTTTTCCCTTGCCGATATTGTAAAAATCCTTGAAGTATATGATGATCGGGGAAAAATGGAACAATACTTTTCTGCCCGACAGGAAGAACTGGAGGCCTTATCAAAAGACACGGCGTATAAACTGACGCTTCTGGACGCAGCCAGAAAACGGCTGAGAAAGGAAGAAGACATGAGTTATAATGTTACTCTCAAGACCATTCCCGAGCGTTATGCTGCAACTATCCGGATGACTATTCCACATTACGAAGATGAAAGTATCATTTGGGGCAAGCTGGCAGAAGAAACCTGCCGGATGAATCTCGTGGAGGCGGATCCCTGTCTCTGCGCAGTGACCTATCTTGACGGGGAATATAAAGAAGAAAACGTGGAAATGATGGCATGGAAGACCGTGAAGGGCAACTACCCCGATACGGAACATGTGAAGTTCTGCAAACTCCCGGAGGTAACCGTTGCAAGCTGTACTTACCAAGGCAGCTACACTCAGATCACAGATGTCTACACAGCAGTCATAGCCTGGATGGATGCAAACGGTTATGAAGCCGCGGAGCCGATGTTTAATATTTACCACGTCAGCCCGCACGAGACGCTGAACCCGGATGAGTTTGTGACGGAAATCTGCTACCCGGTGAAAAAGAAATAATAGTGAAGTCTCCGATTTTGAATGCAATTATCAAAATCGGAGACCTTTTTGTTTCCTTCGTTTTCCATTATTCATATGCTTCCCACCATCGTTCTGTACAGGATGCGATGCTTCTTTCCCTGTCTGTCATAATGGGAGCATATCACTTATTTGCCAGATGCTTTGAGATATATTCGGTTGGCGTGATGCCGTATTCTTTCCGGAAGCATCTGTTGAAGTAGCTGGCATCCGAAAAGCCGCAGGAATATGCGATCTCGGAAATCGTCCTTCCATCGGCGTGCTTCAGTTCCTCCACCGCTCTCCGGAGACGATATTCAACCAGAAACGCAATCGGTGTAGTGCCGAGTACATTACCGAACAGACGAAGGCATGTGCTTGTACTGACGCTCGCGCTTTCGGCAATGTTTTCAATGGTTACAGATCCGTCGAAATTCTTCTCGATAAAAACAAGAGCCTTTTTGATTCGCTCTTCGTCTCTTTGTAATCTGCCCGAATACCGGAACGCATTTTCCGGATCATTTATATGCCTCATAAGAAGCGAAAAGGCCCTGCTCAAGGAGGATCGGACAACAATCGGGTAATCCTCTGTCTCATACCCGCCGCTTCTCCATGCAGCTTCGGCCAATTGCAGGATTTCCCTTTGCCATGAAACGGAAGCAGATAAACGAAGGAAAGGAAACCGGCGGTTTTCGAGTATGGGGGAAACATAGGTCTTCCATATCAGATCACCGCTTTGTGAGACGACTCCTGGGCTGAAAACGAGTGCGTGCTGGTGACCTGTGGACGTTTTCAGCGTAGATGCATGAAGAATCCCTTTGTTTGTAAAATATCCATCTCCAGCCGATAAAGTAAACTCTTCTCCGGCAATACGAACCCGAATACTGCCTTCTGTGATAATGACAATCTCAAATTCGTCATGCCAGTGGTAAGGAACGGACACAATCGTCAAATCGTCATCGAAAAAAGCAATCGGGAAGTCTTCCGTCCCGTAGGAAAGAAGTTCCCTGCCGGTCTCATCTATTCGGTCAACAGAAACAGAAAAAGCCATGGCACTCTCCTTTTTGACGAAATAATCCTATAATTTGCATAAGAATAGCTGGAATAATTCTATACTAAAAACAGTTTATGCGATATAATCTTATCCGTCAATAATTATTTCATCTATTGAAGGAGAAAACCGTAAATGGGATCTTTACTGCTGGCTGTTATTTATCTGATCTTCATCAGTCTCGGTCTGCCGGATTCCCTGCTTGGTTCCGGATGGCCAAAAATGCAAGTGGTCTTCGGGGTGCCGTCATCCTATGCTGGATATGTATCAATGACGATCTCCTTTATGACCATCATTTCCGCATTGCTCAGCCCGCGAATGATCCGGAAATACCAAACAAAATGGATCGTGATCGTTTCCATTCTCCTGACCGTGCTCGGCCTGCTGGGTTTTTCAATTTCCAAGTATTATTGGATGCTGTTTCTGTTTGCCATTCCCTACGGGCTCGGTGCAGGGGCTATCGATGCTTCAGTCAACCACTATGTGGCTAACCACTACCCTTCTTCTGTCATGAACTTTCTGCACTGCTTTTACGGAGTAGGCGCAGTGATCAGCCCGACGATCATGGCATTGGCACTGCGACTTGCCAGATGGAATGAGGGATACCGCTGGACATCCTATATCCAGGCCGGTATTCTGCTGATCGTACTTCTTTCGCTGCCTCTGTGGAAGCAGAACGAATCCGCAGACAATGAGGAAATGCGCGACAGTGCCGGGATCAAAGAAACTCTCAAGGTTCCAGGCGTCCTATTGACCCTGATCGCTTTCTTTTCCTACTGTGCCGGAGAGGCCACCTGTTTCCTTTGGACGCCCAGTTACTTCGCAGGAACCAAAGCAGGGCTGAGCGACGAGATGATTGCGGCTTTCGGATCTCTGATCTTCGGCGGCCTGATGCTTGGCCGGCTGATTTCCGGCTTCGTTTCCAACAGGCTGGGAGACAGACGGCTGATCCGTATAGGGATCGCGGTGGAGCTGTTCGGTATCCTGCTGGTTTTCCTTCCTGCGAAGAGTTATCTTATAGCCGCAATCGGCTTTATAGTAATCGGAACCGGCATGGGCCCGGTCTATCCCGCCATCCAGCATATGGCACCGTCCAACTTTGGGGTATGTTACAGCGCAGCAGTCATCGGCCTGCAGATGGCTTCCGCTTATGTCGGAAGCACCTTTATGCCTATGGTTTTCGGGCATCTGCAGCAGGCAATAGGAATCGGCATCATGCCGGTTTATCTTCTGCTCTTCGCCCTGATGAACATAAGCCTCCTCGAACTTGCCTACAGGAAATTGCCCAGCAAAACGGAGAAAAAGCCGTCGTAAAAATCGAGCACATCGTCATGTATGTGAAAGATCTTGAGTGCACAATGGAATCGAAGAACATCAGATAGAGATCTCCTCCTAATAACTGATTGTATCCCTGTTGTCTGTGTGGTATTATATATTACTAACAATTATCTTTCTGCAGAAGAAATGAGGGTATCACGTGGATTCAATCTGGATTTTGGTGGGGATCACAGCTCTAGCCGGCATAGGCGGGACGGGTCTTGGCGGTGCGGTTGCCTATATGTTCCGGAAAGATTCCGATAAAACCGTCAGCCTTCTTCTCTCCTTTGCAGCCGGTGTTATGACCGCTGTTGTCTGCTTCGACCTGCTGACGGAAGCGCTGAACACCAACGGAGAAGCTTCGAACGTTTGGATGGTGGTATGCGGGGTGCTGGCCGGGTTTGTGGTAATTGCATTGCTCAACGCATTGATCGACAAAACAACAAACCACGAGGTAGCTCATATCGACGAAAACCACCCGCGAACTGCCGATTCCCTGGAGGAGTTGACCCATGCCAACCATCTGTATGAGCATATGGAAGGCCGCCAGCCCCGCAGCGGGCTTTTCCTGGCCGGGCTGGTAATGGCGGCAGCCATTGCGCTGCATAACGTGCCCGAAGGCATGGTAATCGGATCATCCTTTGCCAGAACGGTAGACCAGATGCTTTCCAACCGGGGTGGGCTGACCATGGCCCTGGTAATCGGACTGCACAATATCCCTGAAGGCATGGCTGTAGCTGTGCCGCTGATTTCTGGCGGCATGCGCAAATGGCGTTCCGTGGTGGTAACAGCCTTATCCGGTGCACCAACCGTTTTGGGCGCTGTGCTAGGTTTTCTAATCGGTACTATCAGCCCGACGGCACTGGTGATTTCCCTGAGCTTCGCTTCCGGTGCCATGCTTTATGTGGTATTTGGTGAATTACTTCCCGAATCCATCCTGATGTGGAAATCCAAGTTGCCTGCGGCGGTGGTGATCCTTGGGTTGCTGACAGGGCTAATCATCATTTATCTATAATACTGATCACTGATAAAACCATTTAAATCTTTTAAAGCGTCTTATCAGCAATCAGAATAAAAAAGTGACCGGTCAACAAGGTTGATCAGTCATTATATATTTCCAGTAAAAATCAAGTTTCAAACTATACTTGGGGACAGATATCGAGGAACGAAGTGAACGGAACGATATCGTTATCACTTCTTGCGTGCTTTTTCGCATGCCCCGTTGCATCCAGAGCAGCCGCAGGAACAGCCGCTTTTACGCATTTTGATCATATGACGCAGCGCAAAAAACACAGCAACAGCCAAACCAGCAATAATTGCAATTTCTACCATATTCATGATTTTGACCTCTCAGTTTATTCCAACAAGCAGCCCGACCAGCCGCACAAGGAAGGCGCCAATCCAAGCCACTACACATTGCCAGATCACCACATATAACGCCCATCTGGGTCCAAGCTCCCGACGCACTGACGCGACGGCCGCCACGCAGGGCGTATACAGCAGGCTGAAAACAAGCAGGGATGCTGCTGCCAGAGAACTCATCGCTGAGGCAACCCCGCCCTGTGCCGTGAACAGCACCTCCAGCACAGAAACGACACTCTCCTTTGCCATAAACCCGCTGATTAAAGAGGTCGCGATCCGCCAGTCCCCAAGCCCCAAAGGCGCGAACACCGGAGCGATGAAGCCGGAAATTGTTGCCAGAATGCTGCTGTGAGAGTCCTCGACAAGGTTGAAGCGGAAATCGAAGCTCTTGAGGAACCACACGACGATCGTTGCGATCAGAATGACCGAGAACGCCCTTTGCAGAAAGTCTTTCGATTTTTCCCACAGAAGCTGCAAGGTATTGCGCGCACTTGGCAGCCGGTAGTTCGGAAGTTCCATCACAAAGGGAACCGCTTCTCCTTTGAACATCGTCTTTTTATAAAGAAAAGCAACCAGGATACCTACAATAATGCCCAGAACATACAAGCCGATCATTATCAGCGCTTTATAGCGAGAGAAAAATGCATCCACAAAAAACGCATAGATCGGAAGTTTTGCGGTGCAGCTCATGAACGGAGTAAGCAGAATGGTCATCTTACGGTCGCGCTCGCTCGGAAGGGTACGGGTAGCCATAACTGCCGGAACCGTGCATCCGAAGCCAATCAGCAGAGGAACAATGCTGCGGCCGGACAGGCCGAGCTTTCTGAGCAGCTTGTCCATAACAAACGCCACGCGGGCGATGTAGCCGCTGTCTTCAAGCATAGAGAGGAAAAAGAACATCGTCACGATGATCGGCAGGAAGCTTAAAACGCTGCCAACGCCCTCGAAGATCCCGTCGATAATCAGGCCGTGAAGCACCTCGTTCACACCTGCGGAAGTCAGCGCGCTGTCCACAACGCCGGTCAGTGCCTCGATCCCCATCGCCAGAAGATCCTGAAGCCAAGCACCGATCACATTGAATGTCAGGTAAAAAACCAGTCCCATGACACCGATGAAAACAGGAATTGCCGTATATTTGCCGGTCAACACACTGTCGATCTTCCGGCTTCTTGTGTGCTCGCGGCTTTCACTCGGTTTTTTTACGCAGGAATCACAAACCTTTGAAATAAAGGAAAACCGCATATCGGCGATGGCTGCGCTGCGATCCAGCCCCCGCTCTTTTTCCATCTGAAGAGTAATGTGCTCCAGCGTTTCCTTTTCGTTTTCATCCAGACGGAGCTGGTCGATGATCAGCTGATCTCCCTCAATTGCTTTGCATGCCGCAAAACGTACTGGAATCCCCGCTGCTTTTGCATGGTCTTCAATCAGGTGAATCACCGCATGGAGACATCTGTGTACGGCGCCGTTGTGGTCATTTTCATCGCAGAAATCCTGTCTTTCCGGTTTTTCCTGATACTTCGCGATGTGTATCGCATGGTCCACCAGTTCCTGAACACCCTGGTTTTTGGCCGCGGAAATCGGCACGACCGGAACGCCCAGCATTGCTTCCATGGCGTTCACGTCCACAGAACCGCCGTTCCCCGTCATTTCATCCATCATATTCAGCGCCACTACAACAGGGATGTCCATTTCCAGCAGCTGCATCGTCAGATACAGGTTTCTCTCGATATTGGTAACGTCGACAATGTTGATGATGCCTTTCGGCTTCTCATCCAGAACGAAATTTCGGGAAACCAGTTCTTCGCTTGAGTACGGAGACATGGAATAGATTCCCGGCAGATCTGTTATGGAAGTGTTTGCCTGCCCGAGGATTGCGCCGTCTTTCCGGTCAACCGTCACACCCGGGAAATTGCCCACGTGTTGTTTTGCGCCTGTCAGCTGATTGAAAAGCGTCGTCTTGCCGCTGTTCTGATTCCCGACCAATGCAAACGTCAACACTGTGCCCTCCGGAAGAGGATCGCCACTGCCTTTCGGATGGAACCGCCCGCCTTCGCCAAGCCCGAGATGCTCATTCACGGGCTTCGCCAATTTTTCCTTTTGCTGAACGGCTTCGGATATGGGTTCCACTTCGATCTTGTCTGCATCGTCAAGCCTGAGCGTCAGTTCATACCCGTGAAGACAGATCTCGACCGGATCGCCCATCGGCGCGAATTTCACGACTCTAACATCTGTACCGGGGATGATACCCATGTCCAGGAAATGCTGGCGCAATACGCCGCTGCCGCCTACCGTCAGCACACAAGCGGACTGTCCTTCCTTTATTTCCCTCAGTGTCATGTTCCTACCCTCTTTCTATAGAACCAAAACCGGAATTTGAAAATATTAATCATTATCTTAGCGCCTTTAAAAAGTTAGTTTGCTCTAACCTTCAGCCCAAAGAGATGGTTAGCAAGCTCTAACCATCTCTTATTATAGTAAGCAATCTCTAACTTGTCAAGACCTTTTTTACTTTTTTCCGAGATTGTTTATCTTGCTTCTACGAAAACAGAGGCAGTGGAACCGTTGAAAACAACAGTTTCACCGCCTCTGAATTCTATGGAGTGTGCGAAGCGCCTTAATCGCTGAGATTGAATTCCTTCCTCAGCACTTCCGTCATCAATTCGACCGGTGCATCAACCCCTGTCCAAAGTTTGAAGTTCAGGGCACCCTGTTCGACAAGCATTCCCAAGCCATTCACCGTTTTTGCTCCTCTTGTTTTTGCCTCCTGCAGAAACAATGAATTCGGATCGTTAAAGATAACATCTGTTACAACCATATGATCTGTTATCGCGTCATAATTGATATCCGGCTTGCAATCCGTGTTCGGATACAGCCCGACAGATGTTGCATTTGCCAGAATATCCGTATTCTCCGGAATATCGACTCCGTCAACCCATGGCAGAAATTCCGCTTTGGACTTGGTTTTGCTGTTTATCAGGCTGACCAGTTCTTCTCCTCTCTGGGTATTTCTGTTTACGATTGTAATATGATTCGCCCCGGCAAGGGCACACTCCACGCTGATTGCCCTGGCAGCACCTCCTGCTCCCAAGACAACAACCTTTTTCCCTTTTACCTCTATGCCTTGTTTCTGCAGAGAAATCAGAAAGCCTTTTCCGTCCGTGTTCTCACCCCAAAGCTTTCCATCGTTATTCACAACCATATTGACAGCCCCTGTTATCTGAGCTGCTTCCGACAATTCATCGAGATGCTGAATCACACGCACCTTATGCGGAATGGTCAGGTTTATCCCCCGCATATTAAAGGCCCGCACGCCGTCCATCGCTTTTCCAAGATCCTCTTTCTTTACCAGCACCGTAAGGTATCTGAAATCCAACCCCTTTGCCCGGAATGCGGCTTCTTCCATAACACCCGTCGGATTCTCATCAACGGGATTTCCGAAACAGCCGACCAACTGTGATCTGTAACATTTGCTCATTTGATTTCTCCTCTCTATTGTTCAAAACGTTTTACTGACTGTCATCTTCACTTCGTCTCCGCGAATGCCTATCTTTACATCATCGGCAAAATTCTGCAGGACAGACTGTTCATATCGATCCCATTCTTCCTCCGGAACCTGATTATCCTGCATGGCTTGCGCCTTCTCAAAAACCACCCGGTTGTTCTGTTCCTCAGAAACCATTGCTTTTTCAAAGGCGTTTCGAACCTTCCCGAGAAAGCTTTTGGCTGCATCGTTCTTGCCAGAGGAAGCAGAGGCTATCAGCAATTCCCTCTTTTTCCGGTTCATCACAGTTTTTGTTGTGATCAGCAGGTCATATCGGCTCCCCTCCCGCTCGATCCAGAAGGATGCCTTTGTGTTTCCGGTCACAGTGCGGATCATATTCAGCATCTCTTCCGCCAAAAGCTGCAGACGCAGAGAATCGTCTTTGCTGAGGGCATTGCATTCTGCCATTTTTTTAGTTTCTTCCAAAGCATCTGTGAAGCCGTTTCCCCGGCTGTCAACCTCGATGGCTGTTGTTTTCATATTGGTCATAGCAATGGCTTTGGAAACGGTCAGGAATACAACACCACCGTGAATGGCAATTCTGATGTTGTCCGCCAGCCGGTATAAGACTGACTGTTCAAAACGGATCCATCTTTCTTTGGACGAATTGTTCCAAGCTGTCCCCCTCCGGTTTACGGCCGGAAGCACATCATATTCTGCGTCCGACTCCGAGAGCATGGCTTGCTCGAAATCAAGACGGAGTTTATTCTGGAAACTGCCTGTGTTTTCCTTTTCTACATCGGTGGAAGATGCTAACAACGCCCGTTTATTCTCATCCATGAGAGTTCGGGTTGTCAGAAGCAACTGAAACTGATTCCCTTCACAGAGAATCCGGAAGGAAGCATTCCATTCACCGGTGACACCGCGGACCATGCCAAGCATTTCTTCGGCAAGAAGCTGCAGATGAATCGAATCTTTATGGTTCAACCCAGTATACTCCGCCATTCTTCCGACTTCTTCGATCACTTCGCCGAAACCATAGCCGCGATTATCAATATTAATCTGATTGGAGCGAATAAACAGAGCCGAGCTGTTTTTATGCTTCAGACGAAGTTCTCCCGCCGCCATTGCAAGGGGCTTCCGTATTTTCTCCCCAAATGCATTCCCGGCATGGATGGTCAGCAACCTGTATATGATTGCGAGCATCTTTTGCGTTGAAACTTCGTCCAGATTTTCCACCGCTATGTCATTTCTCTGTGAGCCCTTCTTGTTCTGGGCTCTGCCCAGCAGTGTGAACAGCGTGGTGACAAGGATTTCTCTCTGCTCTGTTGTGCAGGTTTTGAGCCACTCATGGACTGAATGATCCAGCACCTGCGCTTTCCGGGATACTGTTTTGGATTCCAGAAACCGGTTTCCCATGACTTTCCAGGTAAACGGGACATGCTGCCGGAGGGAAGACTCAGTGGAATCCACTACGCGGTAATTCGGATAATAGTTCAGGAGCAGCCCGATCACCGATTCCGAAGGAACCATGGCGTATACCCTGTCCCGGATCCGCCTGTAGCCATCCGATTCAATTGTTTCGTCATCCAAGCCCGGACCGTCAAAAGAATAAATCGCCTTCAGCCTTGCCTGAATCTCTTCATCGGTATGGGCAGCAGAATAAAGCGCCAAATTGCCGCCTTTACTGTGGCCGGAAAGATACAGATCCCCGGAGAATCTGCCTGAAACACTTTTCAGGTAATCCATCGCAGCGAGCTGGGAAGGCACAGGCGTTTCATAACCCAGCATAAAATCTTCTTTCCAGCCAACAAGAGAAGAATCCGTCCCTCTGAAACCAATCATAATCCCTATGCCCGGTATCTCAAAGGTTGCCGCCGAAAACTGGATACCACGCTTTGTATCCACATCGTTTACCTGATCCAGCACCCGAATATTCTGAAATCTCCTGCTGCATGCCATGTCTTCCAGCAGAATTCTGCCGTATCCTTCGGCATATTTCATTTCTGCCTGCGGGAAACGGCTCAGAAGATCCCTTGCCATCATTTCACCGATTGTCAGATCCCTGCCGCTCCCGAAACGGAGTTCGTTTTCCCCAAAATTGGAATAAACGATCGTCGCAATGATCAGACTGTCAACTTCATTCCATGGATCCTCCGCAAAAGAAATATCCCCGCGCCAGCTGACATAGTCCAGAATACTGCCGAAGTGCTCAGAGGCATTGCTTTTGCCCATAAAAACAAACTCCTTTCCGATTTAATCCCTTATTCTATATCATAATTTGCTGTTTGCATTTTGTCAACAGATGCCGTACAATAGCATTATCATGATTGCGAAAGCAAGGAGGACTACAGAATGCAGGCAAAAAACAGGCCGTCTTTTGCTTCTGATTATCTGGAAGGTGCCCATCCCCTGATTCTGCAGAGACTGGCAGAAACAAATCTGGTACAATCTGCCGGATACGGCATGGATGAATATACAGCATCGGCAAAAAACAAAATCCGCGCAGCCTGCTGCGCACCAGAGGCAGACATCTTCTTCCTCGTAGGCGGTACGCAAACCAATGCGACCATCATTGATGCTGTTCTGCAGTCCTATCAAGGAGTGATCGCGGCGGAGACAGGTCACATCAGCGTTCATGAAGCGGGGGCCATTGAAGCCGGCGGGCACAAAGTGCTGCCGCTGCCCCACAAAAACGGCAAGCTCTCTGCACGGGAAATCAGCATTGCTCTTGACCGCTACTGGAAAGATGAAACCCATGAGCATATGGTCATGCCTGGGATGGTCTATCTCTCCCAGCCCACTGAATACGGAACTCTTTATTCTCTCTCCGAACTCAAGGAAATCAGCGCGCTCTGCCACCGGAACCAAATAGCTCTTTACGTAGACGGGGCGAGACTTGCCTATGCCCTCGCGTGCCCGAAAAATGATGTCACTCTCCCTGATCTGGCCGCACTCTGTGACGCTTTCTATATCGGAGGAACGAAATGCGGCGCGCTGTTCGGCGAGGCGGTAGTCCTCCCCAGTCATAATACGATCCCGCACTTTTTCACGATTATTAAGCAGCATGGTGCCCTGCTTGCAAAAGGCCGGATTGCCGGAATCCAGTTTGACACGCTGTTTACCGACAACCTCTATGACAGGATCGGACGCTCAGCCATAGATGCTGCCGACAGGATCCGGAAAGCGCTTTCGGAAAAAGGATATCGTATGCCTATTCCTTCCCCTACCAACCAGATCTTCATCGAGGTTGAAAAACAGCAGCTGGCTGCCTTGTCCGACAAGGTTGAGCTGGGTTTCTGGGAAAACATTGATGAGAACCACGTTGTAATGAGGATCGCCACCAGCTGGGCTACACGGCAGGAAGATGTGGACACGCTGATTGCGTGCCTGTAAGGGAGGAAATTATGCAGGAAATCAGATGCCCGCACTGCGGGAAGATATTTCAGGTAGACGAAAGCGGGTATGCACAGATTCTGCAGCAGGTGCGGGACCGGGAATTTGAGAAAGAGCTTGACCGACGCCAGGCAGAGCTTGCCTTAAAATCAGAGAACGAACTTCGTATTGCCCGGATGGAACAGGAAAGCGCCCATAAAAATGATCTCTCCGAGAAAGACCGGGAAATCGCTGAAAAAGACCGAGAGATCGAACGGCTTTCGGCGGCGCTGAGCAATGCCGACACCGAAAAAGAACTGGCAGTATCCAGAGCCGTACAGGGAAAAGACCGGGAGCTTTCCGAAAAGAAAGCCGAAATCACACGGCTCCACGGAGAATTAGAACTGCAGGAAAAGGAAAGCAGGCTGAAAGAAAACCAGCTTGCCGAACGGCATAAAGGCGAACTGAAGCTTCGTGATGATGAAATTGAACGGCTGAAGGATTTTAAAGCCCGTCAGTCAACCAAAATGGTGGGTGAAAGCCTGGAGCAGCATTGCCTGACCCAGTTTAATCAGATTCGAATGACGGCTTTCCCTCATGCGTATTTTGAAAAAGACAACGATACCCAGACCGGCAGCAAGGGAGATTTTATTTTCCGGGAATCCGCCGACGGAACTGAGTTCATCTCTATCATGTTTGAAATGAAAAACGAGATGGACACCACCGCCACCAAACACAAAAACGAAGATTTCTTCCGGGAGCTTGATAAAGACCGCAGGGAAAAGAGCTGCGAATATGCCGTCCTCGTCTCCCTGCTGGAAGCAGACAGCGAACTGTATAACACCGGCATTGTGGATGTCTCTTACCGATACGAAAAAATGTATGTTGTACGCCCTCAGTTCTTCATCCCGATAATCACGCTGCTCCGGAATGCGGCCCTGAATTCTCTCCAGTATCAGCAGGAGCTGCAGATCGTAAGGAACCAGCAGCTTGATATCCGTCATTTTGAGGAAAACATGAACACCTTCAAGGACGGCTTTGCAAAGAATTATGAGCTGGCAAGCAGAAAGTTTAACGACGCAATCGCAGAAATCGATAAATCCATCCGTCAGTTGGAAAAGGTAAAAGAAACGCTGACCTCTTCCGAGCGCAACCTGCGGCTCGCCAACGACAAAGCACAGGATCTGTCCATCAAGAAGCTGACCAAAAACGCCCCTTCCGTCAGGGCAATGTTTGACGAACTGGCCCCGGACACCTGAAAACGGAGAAAACCTATGAGACCAGGAATATCCAGTGCGTTCCAGGAGATCGATGTACACAACATGACAAAAGTGCAGGCGATCACGGCCATTGACGCCAGACTCCGGAAGACAGACAGCTCAGTTTATCAGTTGAGAGTTATCCATGGATTCCACAGCGGAACTGTTCTCCGGGACGCAGTAAGAGCGCATTATAAAAATCATCCGAAAGTCCAGCGGATAGAACTCGGGATGAACCCCGGTGAAACAACCCTGATTTTAAGAGAGCTGTAAAAAGATCTGAACAAACCATGAAAGAAGGATTGCATTATGAAAGCTGCCGTATTAAAAAACTGGCTTGATCTCGAACTATGTGATATCCCCGTTCCGACTCCCGGCCCTGATGAGGCTTTGATCAAAGTTATCCGCGGAGGTGTCTGCGGGAGCGACATTGTGGTTTACAAGGGCAAACACATGACTGCAACCGTGCCTACCGTCCTTTGCCATGAGATTCTCGGCACCATTGAAACTCTTCCGGAGAATTATACGGGGCCGTTCCATATCGGCCAGCGTGTGTTGATGAATCCCATTATCTCCTGTGGAGAATGTTCAGCCTGCCGCCGGGGTATGACATGGGTCTGCGAAAACCTTAAGCTCCTCGGCATCCATGTTGACGGCGGTTTTGCAGAATACACCAAGGTTGCAGTGGACAAGCTCGTCGCCGTGCGGGACGAAACCCCGGATGAAGTAGCAATACTGGGAGAACCTTTTGCCGTCGGTGCACATGTGATGGTAAACTCCAAACTCCAGCCTGGTGACAAGGTGTTTATCTCCGGAGGCGCTACAGTCGGCCTTTACATCGCTCTGTTTGCAAAAGCAGCCGGCTGTGAACGCGTAATCATCTCCGAGATCAATGAAAAGCGACGTCAGTTTGTGGAGAGCATGGGGATCGAGACCATCAATCCATCCGTTACCGATGCTATGGACCTTATGCGTGAAGTAACCGGAGGCAGCGGCTTCGACATGGTGTACGACACTTCGGGTGCCGCATCCTGCGTGCTGCAGATGCCGGATCTCTGCCGCTGCGGCGGAAAGCTGATGAGCCTCAATCTGTCCGGCGATGCCTATCAGTTTATTCTCGGGAAAATCTCCTTTAAAGAGATCACACTGATCGGCAACCGCCTGTACGACCAGCACGACTTTGAAGAGGGCGTCCGTTTTGTGGAAGACAACTGGAAGACCCTCGGCCTTGACCGCATGGTGACGGATCGCCTCGGCCTCAGCGAGATCGATCGTGCAATTGACATGATGCTTACCGGCAAAAATATCTGCAAGATCATCATCGATCCGACCAAATAAACATTATTTGACAGCCCCGCTCCTCTGTGTTATAGTTTCACGAAAGAAAGGGGGGCTGAACCATGGAAAAATTCATCCCGTACAAAAAGCTCTCTAAAAAGAAACGGAAAGAGCTGAATGCAAAGCGCCGAGAGATCTGGACTATCAGCCCGATCACCCGGAAACCGGAAAACCCGAAAGCTTATAACAGAAAAAAGGCACAGAGAATGGACGATGATTCCAGCTCTGTGCCTTATTATTATACTGATCACTGATAAAACCATTTAAATCTTTTCGGGCAGAATTGTGCCATGCTGCGTTATCAGCCTTGAGAATACACAAAGTATTCCCTGCGGCTTCTGCCTTGCCTGGCGCAATTCTGCTTCGAAAATCTTTTAAAGC
>JAFQZI010000040.1 GCA_017406005.1 Oscillospiraceae bacterium
AAAAGAAAGACTGGTCAGAGCAGGATATATATCCATGCTCGACCAGTACCGGAAAGTCTGTGAAAACTTACGAACCGCGTAGTACCGAACGGTACGCTATGTGGTGTGGAAGGGGAGACTTATAATCTCCCCTATCCGATTGATAGTGATGTATTTTCTGATCAGCCCTTATAGGGAACGAGAATGACCTGCCCTACATCGATTGCGTCGGCATTGCGGATACTGTTCAGATCACAGATTGTTTTAACGTCTGTGCCGTAGCGCTGTGCAATCACGCTCAGAACATCGCCTTTCTTTACCTGATACTTGAATACGGAACCGCTGTATGCACCGCCGGTGACATTCTGAAGGTCAAAATCATTGATTTCTGTCATGATAATAGTTCTCCTTGTAATAGAATAGTTTTTGGTTTATCGATAGAGATACTGGAGGATGAGGTTTTCCCATGCCTCATAGGTTTTATATCCGCCGTCAGGCTCTAAACTCAGAAGCTTCCCCTCACCGTCAAAGAAGTAGTTTTCGGGCCAGCCGTCGTTTTCGTATATGCTCAGTTCACTGCAGTCGCGGATGATGGGATAGGTAACACCGAGGCCTTCGATAATATCCTCGGCATCCTCGTCGGTAGTGACTTCGTGCCGCCCGTACACACCGAGAAAGACTACCCCGGCATTTTTGTATTTCTGATAGAGCTTTTCCATGTCGGGCAGCTCTTTGCAGCACGGTCCGCACCAGGGTTCCCAGAAGTTCAGAATGACGAGCTTTGCACCCTGAAGGATGGATTCATCTACACTTCTGCCGTACAGATCGGTTGTGTGGAAAGTCAGCCTGCTTTCAGAGCTGAGTGATTTGCTCTGTGCAGAGGGAATCGATACACCGGCTTCGGCGGCAATCGAATCCCGGAAGGTTAAATCCGGCAGGTCTGTGTTGCAGGGGGAAAACTGCTTGACGATGTCACAGGGAGTGCCGGTGTTAAGGAAGCTGCTCTCCCTTGTGCAGTTCAGCCAACCGTCGGATGCATCAAAATAGAAGGTGACATCATATCCGTCAAAACAGTATTCACATACGATAAAGCCGTTGTCTTCCTCCTGATACTTCAATCGGGCATCGGAGAGGTCGTAACCGCTGATATTGTTGTACCACAGGTCTGTTACGGCATATTCTTCCGTATCCTGTACGGAACATCCGTCTTCACCGGCTTCTCCGTTGTAGTAGTAGGTATAGAGCTTGCCGGTGGGATAGTCTTCAAAGAACGTATATTCATAGTAGACTTCGCCGCCTTCAATCTCGTTGATAGTCACACGGTAGCTTGTCGGGGGGTTGTTTGGATTGAAGTAATACTCATACTGCTCATCCATGTCATAACAATCATCGGAACCGTAGGAATAGTAAGTGCTGATGTTTACCATCAGGCTTCCGAATTCCGTAATATAGTCCCATATGCTTTGCTTCTCCAGAGCAGCTGCAGCGTCAAAGGTATTTGCGTCGATTGCAAAGGCTGCCGGAAGCATGCTGCCGACCAGAACCAGCACCAGCACGAACGAGAGCAGATTTTTCAGGCGTTTCATGGTTTGCTCACTCCTTTAAAATATTTTTTTTATTATACCTTATAAACACATTGTCTGCAAGGGATGGAACAAAACGTGCCCTAAAAAACCTTTTTTTGGCGGGAGAAATATGATAAAATATAAAACAATAAAGCTGCTGCTTCTGCTGTCCTGCGGCGGGAGGTCTGCTTTTTACACCCGGTATACTGAACCGGTATTTTAAAGAAAGAAAAGGTAAAGATGATGAAGAGATTATTCGCAATTGTATGTTCCCTTGTTCTGCTGCTTTCCTTCAGCGTCAGCGCGTTTGCTGCGCCGGTAAAGGCAGATGCTCAGTCCGTCCAGACGCAGGCTGAGCTGATCAGTTCCAACTTCAGTACGTTCAAACAGAATGACGATGACACCGTTTGGTCTTATGCTGTCACCGATCTTGACCATAACGGACACCTGGAGCTTCTGGCCGCCAGCATTCAGGGCAGCGGCAGGTATACCACTCTGAAAGTCTGGGAAGTGGGAGAAGATCACAAATCTTTCGTCGCATGCAATGTCAACGCTAAGGAAGGCGATTCTTTTCCCGATGTCATTGCCAATTCAGCGGATACCTATTACGTCAGCGCAACAGATACCTGGTATTACATGTTTGATGACAGCACTACGGTTTCCGCCACGGAAGTGATGTCGGCCAGATGCTCTGTGCAGATGAAGAGCGGCAACCTCAGTTATACTCCTTATGCCTATCAGCAGACGGAGTATCGCGGAAGCCTGAACGTCATCACCTTTACCGACAGGACGGGCCGTCTCCTGACACCGGAAGATTACAATGCCGCCGTTGCCGATGCTTTTGCCGGAGCGCAGAAGTTCAGCACGAATTTTGACTGGTTCCTTGCCTCCGAAGCCACGGATGCTTCCCGCTTCTCGGCAAGCTACGCCATCTTCAGCGGTGATGTGGTTCCGGTCAGGGCGCAGGAGCCGTCCGCCGCAGCGCCTGCTTCCACCCCGGCTCCGGCAACAGCTTCCCAGCAGAATTCTTACCTGATGGTGACGAAGAACCCGACCAACGAAAGCCGGAAACCAGGTGATACAGCTTTGTTTGTCGCAAATGCCAACAACTGGGCTTCCGTTACATGGACGTTTTCTGCACCTTCCGGCGGAGAGTATTCCGCAAAGAGTTTTGCCAGCCGGTTCCCCAAATCCTCCGTGTCCGGAGAGAGCGGAGCAACACTCTCAGTCAAAAACGTTACTGCGGAGATGAACGGATGGAGCGTTTATGCCACATTTTACAGCAAATCAGGGCAGACGGCTCGTACCAACACCGCTTTCCTGTATGTTTCTGAAAACGGCGGCAAAACAACGCCGGTTTCCAACGGTTCAATTTCCGGTGTTGTAACCAATCCGATGATGAGCACGGTAACGATTTCGCTCTCCAACGGGCAGAGCGTGCAGGTGCCGAGAGGGATCTGCAGTGTTGTTTACGGTGATCTTGTCACAGGCTGTTCCTGCACGGTGTACTACAGCGGCAAAACGGCGAACTCGAACAACATCTACCATGTGGACATCTATGGTTCGCTGACCGGGTATACCTCCTACTATTATGAGTATTCCTGCCCGAATTGTCACGGTGTTGTTTCTGAAACAGCGTCGGTTTGCCCGCATTGCGGTTACCGGTTCACGGAAAGCCCATCCTACAGCTACTCCTGCCCGAACTGCTCCCATTCCGTTCCGGCCGATGCAGATATTTGCTCTTACTGCGGTTATGTTTTTGCAACCGGAACATATGCCGGTGAGTATTCCTGCCCGAGCTGCAGCGGTGCTGTCGCTGCGGATGAGGAGGTTTGCCCGCATTGCGGATATGTTTTCGCTACAGGCGGCTATGTTGTAGACCCATCTGAGAGTACAGGCGGCGTGGGTGATGATGTGGCATATTGCCCGAGCTGCTACAATACCATTTCCATTTATACCGACATCTGTCCGCATTGCGGATATGATTTCAACGGCGGCTATGTTCCCTCCGGCTATGATGAATCAGACGGGGGATATGCAGGCTACAATTATTATGAAAACGAATACACTTCCGATTACAGCTATTATGATTACGTCGGTAACGACTCCGTCTACAGCTCCGGCGGTGTGGCGGATGATGTAAAGGGTTGCCCGAACTGCTATAATTCTGTACAGATCGATACAGCGGTATGTCCCTACTGCGGTTATGATTTCTACGGCGGTAGTAGTTCTTATTCCGGCTATGACAGCTACGACAGCGGATCCTATAATGACTACAGCTCCTATGACTATACCTACGACTACAGCTCCTATGACTATACCTACGACTACGGTTCCTACGACTATTACGATTACGATTATTAAATCATTAAAGGAAAGCAAAGCCTGCCGCATGGCAGGCTGCTTTCACACAATGTTATCCAGTCAGTAAACCATTATAAAAAACGGAGGGAACATGAACAGAATATCAAAATGGCTCTGCTTTATGCTGATTCTGTGCATATTGGGCAGCATGCTGCCCTTAGCACTGGCCGACGGCGCCGAGGCGGAAGCGGCAGAAGAGGCCGCGGTGGCAGAGTATGTAGCACCGGCAGAGGAAGTGGCGGAGGCACCGGCTGAGCTTACGCCGAAGGAGCCGGCTGCTTGGACCGTGATGATCTATCTCTGCGGGACGGATCTTGAATCGGTAGGAGGAATGGCCACCGAAAACCTCAAAATGATCGCCGATACCGTGCCCAACAAGGCTGTCAACGTGCTGATCCAGACCGGCGGAGCGAAGAGCTGGCAGGCGGAAGATGCTGTCGGCATCGACATTGCTGAGGACCGGCTGCAGCGCTGGACCTGGGATGAGACCGGCTTTACCCTGGTGGATGAGGAAGAGCTTGCCAGTATGGCAAAGCACACGACGCTCTCCGACTTTATTCAATGGGGTGCCGAGCACTATTCGGCGGAGAAGTACATGCTGACCCTCTGGGATCACGGCGGCGGCAGTGCCACTGGGCTGATTGCTGACGAACTGCATGACGACGCAATTATGAGTCTGGAAGGGCTGCGCCGAGCTTTGAAAAACGGTGGTGTCCATTTCGATCTGGTGATGACGGACACCTGCCTGATGGCAAACCTCGAGACCGCACAGGCGATCGCTCCGTACGCGGATTATCTGGCTGCCTCGGAGGAAGTCCTGCCCGGACTGGGAAGCAACTATGAAGAGTGGCTGCAGTGCCTGTACGACGAACCGGAATGCGGACCCGTCCGCCTCGGGAGGAACATCTGCGACGCGAACCAGATTCTGTATGCCGAGAGCGAAAACGAGATCGACGCCAAGAGTTTAACCTTTTCGCTGATTGATCTGGGCAAAATCGACACGGTAGCGGATGCCTTTAATGCCTATATGCAGGAAGTCGTCAGCATGATTCCGGATCCCGCGGCTTTCGGAGAGTACCTGAGCGCCGTCAGCAGCACGGATCGCTATTTGATCAACGATATGTGGGATCTGTACGATCTGGCGCGCAGAGGAATGAAAGGCGGCATCTCAAAGGAGACCGGGATCACTCTGGAGAATGCGGTGGATGACGTGGTGCTTTACAGCGTCCGCCAGGCGTATCATCCCTATTCTCACGGTCTGTCCGTCTATCTGCGCTACAGCGACGACGGGAAAGGCAAGCTGGATCGTCTGGCGCGCTGCTGCAGCAATCCCTGGCAGCTGGCCTTCCTGGATGCCGTCAACCTGAAATGGGATGCGCCGGAATGGGTTACCGACATTGTCGGGGAAATCCCGCAGCTGAAGAACGAGCTTTATACGATCAAGTTTGACGCCGAGCTCAGCGAAGACCAAAGCGGGACGATCACGAACATCTATTCCGGCATCGACAGTGGCGCCTATATCCGCTATGAACTGCAGCGTTATAACGAGCAGGATCAGAACTGGTACACCCTTGGCGAGAGCGAGGATGTGCGGATGCTCGAAATGACGGATGAAAAAGAAAGCTACTCGGCCGTCTTTACCGGAAAATGGCCGGCCATTGACGGCGAATTTCTGAGCATCAGCAGCAAGGACGTGCTGGAGAACAAGGTGCTGCTGCAGGCACCGATCACCCTTTTCGACGGTCGGCTTTACAAACTGCGGATTCTTGCGGAGTACCCGGTGAGTCTGCTGTATACCGACGAGCCTGAGGAGACTGCGGAGGATGCTGCACCCGCGGAAGAGAACGAAACCGAGACAGGGTACGAAGTGAACTACGAGCTGGAAGGCGTCTGGGATGGCTTTGATTCTTCCACAGGCCTCGTTAACCGCAACACATTCTCTCTGTCAGATCTGTTGGGGCTGGACTTTGAAATCTGCACTCCGGTATACAGTAATTATCTGGAAGATATCGGCGATATGAAGTACAGCGAGTCGATCCCTGTTACGCTGGATCTTGTGGTGGAAGACACGGTGCTTCCGGCAGGACAGTATCGCCTGCGCTATTCCATCGTGGATATGCTGGACAGGACCTATCATTCCGATTTCTTCTACATGAACTGGAATGGCGAGCAGGCGGTTTTCGATGATCCGTCTGCGGAAGAATGACACAGAGTTATATGGAGGGAATATGAAAAAAAACACAGCCGTTCTGCTTGCTTTTATGCTGATCTGCCAGCTCGTGCTGCCGGTCCTGTCTGCTCCTGCAGAAGCGGACGTCGGCACGGTCGTGCTGGAACAGAAAAACTACCCGGTCTATTTCGGCACTATAGACGATGCCCTGCCGGATGACTATCCGCTCTACTTTGCCCCCGGCGCATCAGATTTGCCCTATGTCGATCTGTATGAGTTCGTGGAGCTTCTGACGCATGTGAACAGAGACTATGGAAGAGATAACGGATATAGCCTCACAGCCTCTGCTGAGGGCCATACCCTGGTCTATGAGAGGGAGAGCAAATACACTGCCCGGTTCGACTGCGAGAAAAACACGATCTTCTTTACGGATTTTGATGCATTTATTCATTCTTCAAATGACACGACCCTGATTGATCTGCTCTCTGAATCCGGATTTGATGAGCAGGGACAGGCGGAACTTTACCAGCGTGATCTTCTTGCCTCGTTTGACCGCTATGGAGACGAGATTCTGCTGGATCTGAACCATTATGGGATCCGGCTTGTCGAACAGAACGGGAGATTCTTTGCACCTCTACAGACACTGAACGATTTCCTGATATCTCCTCTGCAGAATGTCAGTTTTCTGTTCAATGGGAAGGCTCTTATTTTGGGCAACGGTCAAGCCCTTTATCGGGATGGAGAGCTTACTCCCCTGGGGGAATACTATTACTCCGTGCCTTCTGTAAACCGCAGTGATGCCCTTGCGGAATACAGCTATAACGAGCTCTGCCTTGCGCTGGATTCGCTATATGGCTTGAAGGGAGCACATGACATCGAAAGCTTTTCCAAACTCTTCTGGGAGATCGGGTTTGATGAGCCTTTGCGCAGCAATGACCCCCAGGAAGCAGACCTTGCTCTGTATCAGTTCATTACATATTATCTGGATGATCTCCATTCTGCCTTCAACCTGATGTCCTGCTACTGTGACCATCTGGATATCCCGGATGAGCTTGGAGCTGCAGACAGAAATCTTACCGAGAAAGCCCGTTCCTACGATTATATACGGAGTGCAGCTAGGCCGGATGGCATCCCGGGATATGAAGAAGTAGGCAATACAGCTTATATCACGTTTGACTCGTTTGATTCCAACTACTATGCCCGCGATTATTATACTGCTCTGGAAGCCGGGACCCTCCTGGATGATACGGTAGGTCTGATTATCTATGCCAATGCCATGATCAGGCGGGAAGACAGCCCTGTTGAAAATGTGGTGCTTGATCTGACCAACAATACTGGAGGAGCGCTCGATGCGGCAGTTGCCGTTCTGGGATGGTTTCTGGGTGATGCACCGTGCAGTGTGAAAGATACGTTTACGGGGGCTCTTTCCAACTCTGTTTATCGGGTTGACCTCGACCTTGACCGTGAGTTTGACGAGTGGGACACGGTTTTTGACAAAAATCTTTATTGCCTGATCTCACCGGTCAGCTTTTCCTGCGGCAACCTTGTGCCTGCAGCGCTGAAGGCATCCCAGTGGGTTACGCTCATCGGGAGAACTTCCGGCGGCGGGAGCTGCGCGGTTCAGCCTCTCTCCACAGCATACGGCACACTTTTCCAGATTTCTGGGCCGTACAGAATGTCATTCCTGAAGAATGGTTCCTTTTATGATATCGACCAGGGCGTCGAGCCAGATTATTACATCGACAATATTTATAATCTGTATGACAGGGAAGCGCTGACAGACTTTATCAACGGCCTCTTCTGATACGGTATCCTTCATGGGAATATAAAACGAAAACGGGTGTGTCGTCTTGAAGAAGATCCAGATTTCAGACCATTTTACTGTTTCAGCAATCCTGTTGTTTTCGCTGCCCAGCATCGGGATGCAGCTGGTGGAAAACACCTATCAGGTGGCGGACGGCTATTTCATTTCCAATTATATCGGCCCTTCCGCATTTGCTGCCGAAAACCTGATCTTTCCTCCGCTGATCATCGCAGCCGGCATAGGCCTGATGTTCGGCAGCGGCGCTTCGGCGCTGATCTCCCGTTCACTCGGTGAGGGAGACAACGAGAAAGCGTGCCGGCAGTTGAGCCTGGCTGCAGGAATTCTATCTGTTCTCGCTGTCGTTATATCTATTCTGCTCTTCCTCCTGATGCCACGGATTGCAGCGTGGGTCGGCGCACCCGAAGCGCTGATCCCCCAATGTGTTGAATACGGAAGGATTCTGGCGGCCTGTATGCCCTTCGGGATCCTGAATGCTGCTTTTCACCCGCTGCTGATCACTGCGGACAGGCCGGGCCTCGGTTTCCTGGTGTCCTTTGTCAACGCCGTGATGAACGTTGTGCTGGACTGGGCGACGGTCGCACTCCTCGGATGGGGGCTGACCGGCGCGGCGCTGGCAACAGGGCTTGCCTGGGTGTCCAGTGCCGTCATCCCGCTGCTCTGGTTCATGAACAAAAGACATCCGCTCCATTTCAGTTCTTTCCGCTGGAATGGAAAAGAACTCGGGCAGACCTGCTACAACGGCTCCTCTGAAATGGCCGACGCAATCTCCTATGCGCTGATCGCCATGCTGTTCAACGCTCAGCTGCTTCGCTACATCGGAGAGCAGGGTGTTGACGCGTACGCCGTGAGCGAATATGTCAGCGGTGTCTTTCTCGCTGTCTTTTTCGGGATCGCCATGACCATCAACCCGGTCGTCGGTTACCATCTGGGACAGAACAATAAAGAAGAACTGCGGAGCATCCGGAAAAACGGATTTACGCTGATGGGAGCCCTGGGGATCACTATGGCGGCAGTCAGCTACGCTTTCGCCCCGCAGATCGCCCGCATTTTTGTCGGATATGACGCGGAGCTGACCGCCCTGTCCGTGGAAGCCATGCGTATCATCGCTTTCTCGTATATTCTGGGCGGCATTACGACTTTATCATCCTCCTTCTTCACCGGGATGGGAGACGGAACCGCTTCGCTCGCCGTGGCGGTTGTCAAAAGCTTTGCGGTTCCCCTCGCCGCACTGCTGATTCTGCCGCGTCTGTTTGGCCAGACAGGGATCTGGGCAGTTGCGCCCCTCGCCGAGGTCTGCGCACTGGCCTGCGCTGCCTTCTTCTTCATCAGATACAGGAAAAAAATGCTTTTGTAAGGAGGTCTGAACGATGCAGACTATCATTGAACTCTTCCTGGACCGGGTCAGGGAGTATCCGGGCCAGCCGTCCGTTATGGATGCCCACGGAGCCTACACCTATGAACAGCTGAACCGCCGCAGCTCGCTGCTTGCCCAAAAACTGCTGGATACCTGCAAAAGCCTGGGAAGCGATGTGGAATCCTCTGTCAGCGAAGGCGGAAACGGAGCGAGGATCGCGGTGCTGCTCCCCCGTAACCGCGATTATCTGGTGGCCTTGCTGGCTGTGATCCGTGCCGGATGCGCCATTGTCCCGCTGGATTCGGAATATCCTGCGGAACGGATCGCGAACATACAGGAGGATGCGGAATGCCTGCTGTTCGTAACATCGGAAGCGCTTTCGGAGAAGACGGGCGCAGCGGCAAAGATCCTGATCGAAAGCATCGAAAACGGCAAGGATGAGGAATTCGACCCCGATCTGAACCTGTCCCGGCCGGAGATCGAGGGCTTGCTGGTCTATACCTCCGGCTCCACCGGGAAGCCGAAAGGCGTCATACACCGGCAGTCTGTTTTTCTGCACTATTATACGCTGAACAAAATGGCCTGCCGGCCGCTGCCGGCCAATGCCGTGCACTGCTGCATGGCCGGGTTCACATTCATTGCGGCACTGTTTGACCTTACCATCCCGATCGTCACAGGCGCGCAGGTTTACATCGCGGATGAAAAGGAACGACAGAGCGCAGATCTGCTCTATTCGGTCATTCTGAAACGGCAAGTGACCAGCATGTTCCTGCCGCCGAAGATGTTCATGGTCATGCGAGAGCTGTACGGACGGCTTCCGCTCCGCAATGTGGAGCTCGGCGGAGAAAAGGCCAGCCCCAAGTTTGCGGACGACGGGAATATTTTTGAGGCATACGGCTCCAGCGAGACCTTCGTCATGCTGTTTCAGCAGCTGAAGAAACAGGACGAACGGATGCTCGGGAAGCCTGCAGCCGGAGCGTGCATCTATCTCCTTGATGACGACGGAAGCAGAATCGAGGAAGCGGGAAAGATCGGCGAACTGTGTGTCGTCAGCCCCTGGGTGGCGACCGGGTACAATAATCTTCCCGAAGAGACAGCCGCGAAATTCACGGACTGCCCCTTTGAGCCAGGAGAGCGCATGTACCGCACCGGAGACTATTTCACTTTCGACGAAAACGGGAATTACATTTTCCGCGGCCGCAAGGACAGGATGGTCAAGCTGAGAGGCTACCGGGTAGAGCTCGGAGAGATCGAGAATGTGCTTCACCGGGCGGAAGGAATTGAGGAAGCAGCCTGCGTTGCGGTCAAGGTAAACGGCGGGGACAAACTGTGCTGCTACTATACAGGCAAAAAATGCGACGCGGAAAGCCTGAAGACGCATATTGCCTCTTCCCTGCCGTCCTACATGGTGCCGGATTATATGATCTGGATCGATGCACTGCCGCGAAACGAGCGGAACAAGGTCAATTATATGGCGCTGAAAGAGATGGAGCCGCCGGTGGACGAAGGCGAATTCGTGCCGCCGGCAACGGAAACGGAAAAAAAGGTCTGCGAAGCCTTCGCGACAGCGCTGAACCTTTCCCGCGTCAGCCTGACGGCCGATTTCTTCGAGCTGGGCGGAACCTCCCTGAGCGTCGCCATTCTGATCGCCGCGCTGGCGGATCGGTATCCCGGCCTTTCCTTCCAGGATGTGGTGAAGCATCCGACACCCGGCCTGCTTGCGGCTTTTGTTGAGCAGAACCCCGAACCGCTGCAGAAAAAACAGAAAATGGACCGGGATTATTATCCGCTGACCAAGACCCAGATGGGTATCTATCTGGAAGCGCTGACCGGCGGAAACAGCTCCACCTATACCGTGCCTTTCCTGGTCAGGACAGATCCTTCCGTTACGGCGGAGGCGCTGATCAGGGCTGTAAAAGCCGTGATCGCGGCGCATCCCTCCATGAAATATGTGATCCGCACCGGCGCGGACAAGATCCCGCACATGTTTATGGTGCCGGAAGAGAAGGTGGAGATCCGGGTCGTCGACGGAACGGAGGAGGGACGGCTGGATTTCATGAACCGCTTCGTGCCCGTGGTTCCCATGATGGACCAGCTCCTGTTCCATTTTGCGGTGTACCGCACACCGGAACGCTGCTACCTTGCCGCAAAGACCCACCTGATCTTTCTCGACGGCACCTCGGTCAGCCTGATCATCGCGGAGCTGAACCGCGCGCTTGCGGGGGAAAAGCTGGCGAGTGAGGAATATACGATTCAGCAGGCCGCGATGCGCGAAGAGCAGATGATGCGGGACGGCACCCATGAAGCCGCAAAACAGTATCACGCGGATCTTTTCAGGGCGATGGATGACCTGCCCTCCCTGATCGGAGACCGGGATGGGCCGCTGACCCCGGGCGTCAGTGAGAACCTGCGCTATGAACCCGGAACGCTGCGCGCGGACCGCGTCAAAGCCTTCTGCGAGCAAAACCAGATCACCGAGAGCAGCTTCTTTATCGGCGCGATGGCGCTGATGCTCGGCAAGTACCTCAACAGCAGGCATGTCTCTTTTTCCACCGTCTATAACGGACGCGCGCAGGCGGGAATGGATACCACGATCGGGACGCTGATCAAGCGGATCCCCATCTACGGAGACCTCTCAAAAGATCTGCCTGTGGTCGAGTTCCTGCGAGGGATCGGCCGGCAGGTGTTCTCCAATATGAGCCACGATATCTATTCCTTTGACGAGGTGCTGAGAGACTGCCCTGTGAACGAGGAAGTCGAGTTCATCTATCAGGGAAGCCAGTTTACGGACCACGACCATCCTGACAGGAAAACACCTCTGGCGGAAGGCGACAAATGGTTCATCGAGCATTACCACACCGGCATGGTGACCGGGTGCTTCTCGATCCAGTTCTTCTCCACGGCCGGGCTTTACAATATGACGATCGAATACCGGAATGAGCGCTTTTCACCCGAATGGGTAAAGCGCTTTGCCGGGGATCTTTTCACAATTGCGGAGGGATTGCTGTCCCGGGAGAGCATCGGGCAGATCGCCATGCTGACGGAGACGGACAGGGAAACACTCGCGCGATTCAATGACACAAAGGTCAATATGGACTTTGTCCCGGTTCACGAGCAGATCCACCGGCATGCTCTGAAAACACCGGAAAAGGCGGCCGTAACTGCTGCCGGGAAGACACTGACCTTCCGGGAACTGGACCGGATTTCCAATCAGGTGGCGGCAGCTCTGCGGGAAATGGGCATCGGGGCGGAAACCCTGGTCGGCGTGCTGTTTGACCGGGAAGTCTGGGCCTATGCGGCGGAGACCGGTATCCTGAAGGCCGGCGGCGCTTTTGTGCCCTTTATCCCGGATTATCCGGACGAACGGATCGACTTCTGCATGAAGGACGGGAATATCCCCCTGCTGCTGACGACTGACGCACTCAGGGAAAAAAGAGCCGGGCTGGCCGGTGAAAGCTACCGGATGATCACGCTGGAAGAGCTGTTCGGCGTGGACCGGCTGGAGGAGATCCGTGCAGGAGAAGCGTTTGCCGAACTGCCGGATGCCGGGATCGGGCCGGATAACCTCGCATACTGCATCTACACTTCGGGCACGACAGGCCGCCCCAAGGGCGTTATGATCGAGCACCGGAACATTGCCAACTATGTCAGCAGGAATGAAAAGTCGCCGGAGATCATGCAATATGCCGAACCGGGCAGGATCTGCCTGGCAATAGCGTCCTTCTCCTTCGATGTTTCCGTGGTGGAAGAGTTCGTTCCCCTGTGCAACGGGAACGGTGTCGTGATCGCCACGGAGCGGGAGATCCATACGCCGTCTGCACTGGCCGCCCTGATCGAAACCAACGCCGTTACCGGCATCACCTGCACGCCCACCTATCTGCTCAGCCTGCTGGATATTCCCGAGACGCGCGAGGCGATCCGTCAGCTGACATTTTTCGATATCGGCGCGGAAGCTTTTCCGGCGCAGCTGTATGACCGTCTGCGGGAGCTGCGGCAGGACAGTGTGATCATGAATGTCTACGGCCCTACGGAAGCAACCATGGGCTGCTCTGCCGAACTCATGACCGACAACGCGACTGTGACTGTCGGGACGCCGATCGCCAATACGTATTTCTGTGTCGCCGATCCTTTCGGGAACGAGCTGCCTGTCGGCATCCGGGGCGAGCTGATCATCTGCGGGGATCAGGTAGGCCGCGGGTATATCAATCTGCCGGACAAAACAGCCGAAGCCTTTTTCACCTTCAACGGAATGAGGGCCTATCACAGCGGTGATCTGGCCGCCTGGACAAAAGACGGAAAGATCAGGATCTTCGGCCGGATCGACAACCAGATCAAGCTTCGCGGCTTCCGGATCGAGCTGGACGAGATCGAAAAGGTGATGACGGAATATCCGGGCATCAAGACCGGGGCCACGGCCGTAAAGAAGTCGGGCGGTGCGGAATATCTCGTGGGTTACTACACCGCGCAGACGGATATCGCCCCTGAGGACCTGAAACAGCATATGCAGGAAAAACTGCCGGAATACATGGTTCCGACAGTCCTGATACAGATGGATTCCATGCCCATGAACTCCAGCGGAAAAGTGGACAGGAAAGCGCTGCCGCTGCCTGACTTTTCGGCGTTCAAAGCGGAATACGTGGCTCCTGAGACGGAAACGGAAAAGAAGCTCTGCGGTGCTTTTGCCAGGGCGCTGCATCTGCCGGAGGATCAGCTGGGTGTACTGGACGATTTCTTTGAACTGGGAGGAAATTCCCTGAGAGCCATGGCCGTCATGGCAGAAGCGGATCTGGAAGGCCTCACTGCGGCTGATATTTTCCAGAAACGCACACCCCGGGCAATCGCCGAAACCGTCGATGCACGCGTCTCACTGGGCAGCATTGAGGAACGGGATCTGGCAGCGAGGATGGTTCCGCACCGTCTGACGCCCCTGCAGCTGCAGATGGTCGACACACAGCTCTATCGCCCCGGATCCACCATGTGGAGCAACATGAATTTCCTCGTCCGTTTTGATCCTGAAGAGATTGACGCGGAACGCCTCTGCTCTGCCGTGAACAAAGCGCTTAAAAACCATCCCGGCTTATCTACCGCATTCCGCTTTAATGAAAACTATGATCTGGAACAGCAGTATATCCCGGGCCTTCTGAAGGAGGTCAAAGTTCAGGAGATCCATCAGAATTCAACCAGGCGTCTGCCGCAGATCCTGGTGATGCCTTTCGATCAGATCCTGGATTCCTGCCTTTGCCGTGTGAACGTGATCCGATCTCCACAGGATCTGTATCTGTTCATGGACGTCCACCATCTGCTGATGGACGGTGGTTCGCTGGGGGTAGTGCTGACGGATATCGTAAACGCCTACCACGGGAAAGAACTGACGAAGGATTACTATTTTGCCCTGCTGGCAGAAGAAGAAAAACAGATCGCTGACGGCGCGCTGGAAAATGACAGGGCATGGTTCCTTGAGCGCTACGGGGATGAAGAATGGTGCAATATGCCCCCGACGAGCGGAAAATCCAGGAACATCGATCAGGCCGGCCGGGAGCACCGCCTTTCCTTTGATGCTGAACAGATCCGCGAAGCAGAGTCTTTCTGGGGCGTAACCCATTCCGTGATGGCGATTACCGCAGCACTGATAGCGCTGTCCCGCGCCACCGGGAAACAGCATGTGATGGTCAACTGGATCTTTAACAACCGGCTCTCGCCGGAGTCTGAATGCGCGGTAGGTATGCTGATCAAAAACCTTCCGGCAGCTGCAAGGATGGAAGAGATCACTTCTCTGCGGGAACTGCTGTACTCTGTGCGGGATCAGGTAGCAGAAGGAATCGCTCACTGCACCTATGACTTTATGACAGAACACTATCGTGTATACAGGAATGACTGCATGGAAGTAAATCTGCAGCTCGGGATCAACGGAAATCCGCTCAAAGCCCTGCATCCGAAACAGATCGAACTGGAAGATGCCTTCGCGGCAGCCGGAGCCAGACTGGAGCTGGAACTGCTCGAAAACGAGCATGGCGACGGCGGATTTGATTCGGAGATGGAGTATGCCGAGGGTTTGTTTGACAAGGATCAGATCGAGGCTTTCCATGACCGGTATATAGACATTCTGGAGAGCATCGTCAGAAAAGAAGATGCTCTGCGTTGCGTATAAAAATTAATAAAAGGAGACAAAAATGGAAATCGAAAAAATTCTCAACGGAAAAGACCTTACGCTTTGCCTGGACGGATACCTTGACACTACGACTTCTCCGGATCTGATGCGTCTGCTGGACGAGACGATGGACAGCATCGACACGCTGACTTTCGATTTTACGAAACTTGAATACGTTTCTTCCGCAGGTCTTCGGGTGCTGCTGACGGCCCAGAAAGCCATGTCGGAGAAGGGCGGGATGAAGATCCTTCATGTGAACGAGGAGATCATGGACGCCCTGAACCTGACTGGGCTTACGAAAATACTGAACGCGCAGAAAGCCTGAAATGTTATACTCCAAACTCTCTGATGTCTTGCAGGCATCAGAGAGTTTTCCATCTGTCCCGTCTTTATGCAGAAAGGCGGCTCGGTCTGTCAAAAAGGGGCTGTAGCGTTTTTTATTTCGCTACAGCCCCTTTTGACAATTACTCATTCATGAAAAGCCCCATGATGATGACGATCAGAAAAATCACCAGAACAATCGAAATGATAAAAATAAAGGTAGATTTAAAGGATTTACGAATCGATTCTTCCTGACGCCTCTGTTCTTCTATCCTGAGTTTCTCCAGTTCGATCTCGTTGTTGCTTTTGATTATTTCCGCTTCATTGACAACACGGATAACGCTGTCATCATCTGCTACGGAAATCTTCGTGCCGCAATACGGGCATTCCACTACACTTCTGCCGTCGGGTTCAACTCCGGCACCGCATGCCGGGCATTTAATCATAGTTGTTTTCATGCTGCCACCACTGTGATTACAACGTCCCCGAAGATTTCAGGGGCGATATATTCTGTACTGTCCTTCGCGTATCCTGCCGGAGGCTTCAGGAGGTGCACCGTATAGTGCCCGGGAGGTTCCTGAAATGCGGCAATACCGTTTTCGTCCGTTTTTCCCAACATACAGGTATCGTCAGAGCAAAACTGAACCGTGCATCCTGCGAGAGGCAAGCCATTCTCGTCTACACAGATAATCCGGTATTCTGTGGCATTGCCGGTGCCTGCAGATTCTCCGTTCGGATAGACAGCGTTTTCTTCACTAACGGGGGTGAAATCCGGAGCATCGTAAACGGGCACTCCGGGGATCTCACCGGGAGACGTCGTCACGATGTCCGTTTCAGGGCCGCCCGTGAGAAGATCTTCCACTGCTTCATAATATTTTTCCACCATGGCACCCTCAATGGGGATTCCGACGAGCTCACTATTGCGGTTGACAAAGAAAGAGACCGGCAGCGAGTTGGAGGAGAAAATTTCATCCATCTCGCCTGTCATTTTTACAATGGGGTATGTCACACCGGCGTCCGAAATAATCTCTTTTGCTTCTTCCACAGCATAATCATCATTACTGTCTTCCAGCACGCCGATGATGCCGCAGCCGATTTCCTGCAGGCGGTTGTGGATTTGCCCAAGCTGTGGAAGTTCATCGATGCAGTGCCCGCACCAGGTCGCCCAGACGTTGACCATAGTGATCTCGTTGGCAGAAAAGAGATCCTCGCTGCTGACAGCATTACCATACAGATCCTCTGTGTAAAAAGAAGCATCTGAGCCTATTTTCTGCACATTAGGGTTCTCCGGCTGATAAAACATTGAGTTGTCCAGTATTTCACGCGAGCGATCTAAAAGGGAATAATACTCCTCGGTAAATGGGGAGCTGAATCCGTACGGCAGTTCATCGGTGCCGAGAAGTACGAAGAAACTGTAGTCACCAACGCTGCCGAGGAACCATGCATTGTCCCAATTCACATTGAGATTGGCTTCGTAAAAAACGTCTTCATCAAATCCTTCTTTCAGACAGATGAACTCCATGAGAGGGGCAAAATAGTCCTCATCAAAGCCGATCGCCATGCGGTCCTCATCCGTCATGGCGGTATAACCCAGAAGTGTAAAATAAACACCTGATTTATATCCGAGCTCAGAGGCTTCCATGATGTCAAACGAACCACAGGTTTCATAATAGAACGTAACAGGGATCATCAGCGTCATACCGACTTCAGGGATTTCCACCTCGATCAGTTCATCCAGGTCATAGCCCCATGCCTCGGCAGAAGCATTGCAGGCAAAGGCAGAGAGCAGGGTGATTACCAGAAACAGAGAAATCCATTTTTTCATGCAGTTTCCTCCTTAAAAGACTTTTTTTCATTTACTTCTGCGTTTATTTGACCTATTATATCATTGCGTGACAGGAAACACAAAAGAAAAAAGGCGACAGGATAACAGATCGATGCGTATTTAATGGCACATTTCGTGCCCATCGGTTGTTTTTGCATCGGTTTTTCAATATAATTAAATTGGATGTAAAGACATATCATGCGGCATTCCTGCGATTCCAAGCCGGGAATTGCAGCTTGAAAAAACAAAAAAGAAAAGGGGCAAAACATGAAAAAGGTATTCAGTATTATTTTGGCGATTCTTATGCTCAGTTCCATCAGTCTAACGGGATTCGCAGAGGACAACAGCGGTATTACTGTCGAGAAAGTTTACGGGTGGCTGAGTGCAGGAGACGATGCAAGCGAAACCCCCTCAGAACAGGCAGCAAACGGTGCACTGCGGCTGGCGGAAATGACGGTTGTGCTCTGCAGCCTCAGCATCGAAACACAGGATGAAGCAGATCATCTGAACAACATTTTAGACAAACTGGCTGAAGTGGATTTACCGGATGAAAGCCTGGAGCACAAGCTGGCCATGGGCTTCATGAAAACCCTGGAGGGGCTCGGAATCTTTGAGCAGCAGCTCGACTGGGAAGGAAATTACCAGGATTATTTCGAACAGATCTTTAACAGTTTTTACGCAAACGATGAAAAAACAGAAACTGCCATGCAACAAGCAGTCAACGGGCTTTACCATTGTGTAATTCTCTCATCGCTGATTGCGAAGGAGCATTGCAGCACTCAGAGCATGGTCGATCAGATCGATCAGGAGATGGCGGATTTTGACGCGGCAGATAAGGCAACGGCTGATACGAATGAACAGCTTGTCAACGGAGCGGAGTTCCTTTACAGAATGCTGACAGGGATTGCTTCCATGCGCGATTCGTATGGGACCTTTGCAGACTATATTCAGGATGCGGCAAATGACACTTATGCTGCCAGTGAAGAAGATCCTGACCAGATGTTCCAGCTGGCCAACTGGCTATACGGCTGTGTCGATATGACAGGTATCCTTGCCCAGGAACTGGGGGCCTGACTCAGAGAGAAATAAAAAAAGATTACACAGGGACAAATATCCCTGTGTAAAATTTTGTTGCAGGTTTTCCGGATTGCGGCTTCGTCGGGTTCACGATCAGTAATTTGTGTCGATTTCACCGATCGGAATATACGGGATCGGACAGGTGCTGATCAGGGGGACTGGCCCGTATTCACTGATCCGGTCAAAGATTTCTTTCTCTATATCCTCGGAACTTTTGCTGCTTACCGTCGGATAATCGTTTTTGATCGTATCCGGCGGGCAGAAACCGTCGGTTGAGGGTGCGGGCGAATTATCTGTAGGGTCGAAGCTGCCGGAAGGTGCGTAGCTCTCCGGTTTAAGATCTGCCGGAAGGGAGAAAACACCCCAACCAACCTGAGTATCCTGCGGCGCTTCCGCTGCAGGATCGAATTCTTCAGCGAACGCAGCAGAGGAGAACAGGATGACAAACATAAGACTGACGAGCAGGACAGTGATCATTTTTTTCATGAGGTTATTCCTCCTTGGTTTTTTTCGCCCTTATTATACAGAAGAAACTATCACAGAACTGTCACACTTGATTTCGTCTCGCCCGTCTCGCCTGTCTCGCCCTCAAAATGCGCAAGCAAAACGAGGGCGAAAGGAATTCAACACTCCGAAGGAAACTTACACAATACGAAAAAAGAGCTCCTCGCTGCTGATCCAAAAGGGTCTACAGCGCGGAGCGTTTTGTGTTATTTCGAGTCTGCCGGGAGGCTTGCCCACATAGCGTCGATATGAGCCATAAACTCGTACGGGTCATTCTCCAGATAATTCCGGACAAACTGCTCGTATGTCATCCCGAGCTTTGTTTCTGTATTGTTTGCCTGGGTGGGAGTGTTTCTGTTCTCTTCCATCGCACGATCACCAGATTGCCACGCGGTTCTCCGGGGCAAGATACATCCCGTCACCCTCGGTGATGCCGTAGAGATCCAGAAATTCATCAAACTGCTGCAGTGTGGCATTGATGCGCAGATAGGGCATCGGATGAGTATCGTTGATGCGTACATAGGACATCTGAAGGCTGTCTTTCGTCAGCCAGACATCGGCAAAGGCGCGGAAGAACACGTCATAATCAAAGTCCGGCTTTTCTGCGGCGATCCGGAGCATGCACTTGATCCCTGCCATATCCGCGCAGGCTTCGCCCGTCATAATACTTCCGTAGAAGTCCTGCCCCTCCCAGGGATGCATGTTGTTGTAATAATCAACCATTTTAGCGTTCTTCTCGAGGAAGTCTGCGTAATCCTCTTCCGTCCACCAGCTGACCATGTTGCCTTCCTTGTCAAACTGTGCACCGGTAGAGTCAAAAGCGTGGGAAATCTCATGCCCGATGACGCCGCCGAGCTTTGCATAGAGCTCCTCGTCGCTCATGTCGCTGTTGTAGATGCCGCCGCGTGCAAAGGCACCCAGAATATAAATGTTGTTAGTCTGAGGATCGTAGAAGCAGTTGACAACCTGCGGCGGGTAACCCCATTTTTCTTTGTCAACAGGTTTGGAATAATCTTCTATGCTCTTGGCAAGCTCACATTTTGCAATAGCGATTTCCGCATCCCAGAGAGTCCCGCCCTCTTCGCGGGAGGCAAAGTTCAGCTCCTCATAACTGTATTTGTCCCAGCTGTCCGGATAGAGAACGCCCTTGTCGATGGCATCGAGCTTCTCGATGGCCTTTGCACGGGTTTCGTCAGAAAGGAAGTCCGCCTCTGCAAGGATACCGTGATAGGCATCCAGAATCTCATCAATCATGGCTGAGATCCTGTCTTTATCCTCCTGCTTCACATAGGTTTCCACATAGAGCTGTGCCACCGGCCATCCGAGAACAGAAGCAACAGAAGAGGAAAATACAGTCTCGTCATCCAGCATGCCCTCTGAGCCTTTCACGGCATTCGTGCATTCCATGCTCCACTCATAGCATTCACGGTCAAGCGCACCGGCCATGTTCACGGCACCGTGCACGATGAGATAATCCCGTATAAGAGGGAGATTTTCTTCTGTGTACACCTCATTCAGTTTTTTGAGGAATTCCGGCTGCATCACCAGATATTCCTCTGCTGCAGGATAGCCCTCAACCTGTTCCAACTCCTGCAGAATGGGGAGCTTGCCCTGGGCTTCTTCCATCTCGTCACGGGAGAAAATGTTATAGATGCGTGCGAAATAGTCAGGGCTTTGCTGCTCCTCACTGGTGAGAAGGGCAGGGGCCAGCATGGTCTCAAAGGAAAAACAGTTTTCCAGCTTCTGCGCCGCTTCTTCTTCGGAATAGCCGAGCTTCACGAGCATCTTCATCGCCAGCTCTGAGTAGGCGGCTTTGATCACGGTGCCGTATGGCGTGAGTTCCTGATATTCCGCGCTGTCACCCAGCAGCAGTCCACCGCCTCCCACAGTAAGAATATACCGGCTTGAGTCAGCCAGATCCTGCGACGATCCGATGCCGCAGAGTGCGCCAATCTGATCTTCAAACGGTGTCTCAACAAAATAAGCGGTCAGGGCTTCAAGGGTAGAAATCGCTTCAACCGCATCGGTCATTTCTTTCAGCGGAGCAACACCGATGGCATTGCGGCTGTCCCAATCCATCATGAGCTGGAAGAGATCATAGGCGAGTCTGGCGTCGTGGGACTGCGGGGCATCCCCGAGGAACATGTTTTTCACGTCGTCCGCCTGCTGCAGCGCAACGTCCATCACCGTACCGGCGTAGGGATATCCCTCCGGAATCTCCAGAGCAAGGATCTTGTCCTTGTTGATGGCGAGGGCAAAGTTTTCCTTCAGGTTGACAGGTGTTTCTTCCGTAACGACGCCGTCAAGGTCGATGTCCATCCACGGCGTGCCGGAGCTGTAGTCCGGTGCCTGTGCTTCTTGCGCAAAGGCAGCTGTTCCCAGAGAGGCAAACAGTGCGATTGCTAACAGAATACTGATGATTTTCTGCATGTTTATACTCCTTATCATATGAAGTCGTCGGTATATGAATAATCATGAGAAAAATACCTTGTGAATTATACTATAGAATCCTATTCCTTGCAATATTTTCATCATGCGCTTTACTCCGGACTATAGGATTGCTGGCAAATAGGATTTGCTTTTTTTCTTCCGGTCTTGTATAATCTGAAAAAATGTGGTAAAAAATGAGCAAATATGTTTTCCGGAAAGGAAGAACAAAATGAGTAGAAATAAACTGCTCCTGCTTATTCAGTCGGCGCTGTGCATCGTCCTGGTTGTGATGCTGTCAGCGGCGGTAATCGGTATCTATCGAACGGGCATCGCCGAAAAGCAGGAAAACCCTCTCGCGTGGGTCTATACCCGAGAGAAGGTTGCTGCGGCATTGAAGCCTGCTGCACCTGTTTTCCTTCTCGCCGTGGGTGTGACTGTTGTGTGTGCTTTTCTGAGAGTACAGGATGAACGGCAGGATAAACCCGTCCGGGACGTCGAGCTCACGCGGGATCTTATAGCGGGCCGTGTGGCAGAACCCAGCGACGCCATGATAAAGGAGAGAGCTTACCAGAAAAAGCTTCTGTACGGCGGCTGGGCAGCTTTTGCCCTGTGTATGCTGCCTGTGCTGCTTTACATGATCAACGGTTCACATTTCCAGAACGGAGATCTTGAGGAGATGTTCCTGAGTTTTGTCAGCCATGTTCTGCCCTGGACCGCCGCGGGAATTGCATGCCTCATGATCTCATCTGTGCTGCAGGGCAAGAGCATAGAGCGTGAGGCCGATGCCGCTTCTGCGCGCGTCAAAGAAGAAAAGGCGCAAGGCATCAAGCCTGCACCAAAGGTGGCAGAACCGCCTAAAAATCAGAAAGCAGTCCGTCTCGTACTTCTGGCCGTCGCCGTGCTGTTCATTTTCGTGGGCATCCGCAACGGCAGCATGAACGCCGTCATCAATAAGGCGATCAGGATTTGTACGGAGTGTGTCGGCCTTGGATAATGTGAAAACATCCTGGTGGGAATCCCACCGCCCGTCCAAGAGACGGCTTGTTCAGCTCTATTGTGCTCTGCTGTACAATGCCCATATCAAGGGCTTTCTGGAGGGGGAGATCTACAAGAGCAAAAGCCCCACAACAAAGGGGATCTGTGTTCCTGGCTTTAACTGCTATTCCTGCCCTGGCGCGGTCGGAGCCTGCCCGCTGGGATCCCTGCAAAATGCAATCGGATCAACAAACAAGCAGATCGGCTTTTATGTTTTCGGCATCCTTATGCTCTACGGCCTGATTCTGGGCCGTACGATCTGCGGATGGCTTTGCCCTCTGGGGCTGATTCAGGAACTGCTGCATAAGCTTCCGACACCGAAGATCAGAAAGAGCCGTATTACCCGTGCGCTTACCTGGCTCAAATATATCATCCTGGCATTGTTCGCCGTCGGCATCACTGCGTGGTACGGCATTGTACACGGTGTTGCACTGCCAGGCTTCTGTAAGTACATCTGCCCCGGCGGGACGTTTGAAGGCGCGGTCTTCCTGCTCTCAAATCCCAATAACGCGGGTGACTTCTCCATGCTGAGCATCCTGTTCACACGCAAGTTTATCATCATGCTGATCATCGGGCTCGCCTGTGTGTTCTGCTATCGCAGTTTCTGCCGCTTTATCTGCCCGCTCGGAGCGATCTACGGCTTTTTCAGTAAGATTGCCATTGTAGGCGTAAAGGTGGATGCAGCGCGCTGCAACCACTGCGGCTCCTGCGTGCGCAGCTGCGGCATGGATGTGCGCCATGTGGGCGATCATGAATGTATCCACTGCGCCAAGTGTATGGATGTCTGCAATCAGAAAGCAATCAGCCTGAAAGCCGGCAGCATTACACTCAAAGCACCGGCCGGAGGCTGCGCGGATGACAAACCGGATTCGGAGGCCAAACGCAGAAAGGCTGCGAAGATTGCCTGGGGGATTACCATGGCGGTTCTCTGTGCAGCTTTGGTATACTATAATTTCCTCGATCCAAGCATCAAAAAGAAAGATGCTGTTCCTGCACAGGAGACGGCAGTAACAGAAGATTCTGAGCCAGCCGATGAAGACTGGTCGAGCGATGCACCTTTCGGCTGCGAGGTAGGACAGCAGTTGCCCGATTTCAGCATTGAGTGTCTGGACGGTTCAATCTTCCACCTTGCAGAGATGCGCGGCAAACCGGTCTTCATCAACCTCTGGGCGACCTACTGCGGCCCCTGTGTGAAGGAATTACCGCATTTCAGTGAGCTCTACA
>JAFQZI010000041.1 GCA_017406005.1 Oscillospiraceae bacterium
GTCGGCATCCACCGGGCGATGGATACGCTTGACGGATGCACCGCCGAATGCCGCCACATTGTGGAGCACGATCTCCGGCTCCAGGCTGCCCTGCCATTCGATGGCTGCAGCACTATTCTCCGTAAGGGTCTTGACGAGCTCAGGATTGTTGATCCCGCCGCCGCCAATCATCGTGTCGAGACGGAAAAGCTCAGTCGTGTCAAAATATCCTTCGGGATTTGCCTGGTAAGCAGCCCACTGCTCCGCTACAACGGAGCCAAGAGCCTGAATCTCTTCATTATCCGGATAATTGGGCACTTTTTTCAGTGTAGCCTCAACCCCTGCTGCCTGGTCGAACGTGTTGGCATCCTGCCACTCGGTCTTGGCTGCATTCATGCCGCCTGTAGAACGGGCCGAGTTTCCGCCGACGATTGCCTGGCTTTCCAGCACGACAACTGTTGCACCGGCATCCGCTGCCGTGATTGCTGCCGTCATGCCTGCGCCGCCTGCACCGACAACTACCACATCCGCCTCATAAACTGCATTTTCTGCTGCCACGTCTTCTGCAGCTCCGGATGCTGCAAAGCCCGCCGGGTCAATACCGGCTTCTGCAAGAGCTGCAGCTACAGCTGCTTTGATGGCGTTGGAAGTTTCAGTTGCACCGCTGAGCGCATCAACTTCAGTGCTCTGGGCTTCCAGGATCATTCCGGGAATCTGATCAATCGCAACAGATCCGATGCCCGGTGTTTCATTGTGCTGAACCACTGTGACGGAATAAATTCCGTTTTCATCTGCTACCGTCTCTACCACAACGGGTTCCCCAAAAACACCGGAGACGGTTGTCGTGATCGTCTGCACATCCGCTACAGCCGGAACCGCCATAGCCGTGAGCATTACGACTGCCAGAAGCAATGCCAAAAGTTTTTTCATAGATTCCTCCTTAATAAAAAGTGATACTTTATTACACCACATTCTTTCCCGAAAAGCAACATATATTTCCGTTTTTGGTAAAATATATCTAACCAACGCTTTGTTTTCCGTTCGTTTATTGCTTCTCCCCCAAATTTGTTCGTTTTCTGCAACAGAAACACTTGAAAAAAAGTCTGTATAATATTAATATTCTCTTACACAGCAAATATTATATATCAAATTGGAGGCTTTCCTTTATGAAAGATTTTATGGACAAAGATTTTCTACTTGAGACCGAAACCGCAAAACATCTCTTCCATGATTACGCAGAGAATCTTCCCCTGGTGGACTATCATTGCCACATTCCTCCGAAAGATGTATATGAGGATGTCCGTTTTGATAATCTGGCAGAAGTATGGCTCGGCGGAGAAAATCCGGATGGCTCTTTCTTCGGTGATCATTACAAATGGCGCCTGATGCGTTCCAACGGTATCAATGAAAATGAGATAACCGGGAAAGCCGACAACAAGGTACGAATCCGCAAGTTTGCCGAAGCGCTGGAACTGGCCATTGGCAACCCGATGTACCACTGGTCCAACTTTGAGCTTCATAAATTCTTCGGAGTTGAAGAAGCACTCACCCCGGAGAATTCCGACCGCATTTATGATCTCTGCGCCGAAAAACTGCGCAATGACCCGAACATGTCGGTTCGTGGGTTGATTCGCCAGTCTAATGTGGCATTTATCGGTACTACCGACGACCCGATTGATTCTTTGGAATGGCATAAAAAAATCGCCGAAGACCCGACCATTTCTGTCAAGGTCTGTCCCTCCTTCCGCCCGGATAAGGCGATCAATATCACCAAACCCGGTTTTGCGGATTATATCAGAAAACTTGAAGCCGTTACAGGCAAAGAGATCAAGTGTGCCAGATGTGTCTGCGATGCACTGACAGATCGCCTGGAATACTTCGCTTCTCTCGGCTGCCGTGCCAGTGACCACGGGCTGGACTATATTCCTTTCCGGGAGTATACCATGCAGGAAGCCGGAGCCGCCTTCAAGAAAGCCATGGCCGGCGAAGCGCTGACGCTGGAGGAAGCAGAGAAGTACCAGACGGCTATCCTGATGCATCTCGGCAAAGAGTATCATCGCCTCGGCATCGCCATGCAGCTTCACTATTCCTGCAAACGCAATAACAATGCCCGTATGTTCGCCAAGATGGGTCCTGACACCGGTTTTGACATGATAGCCCAGAACAGCTGCAGCGGAAGTATTGCCGATTTTCTCTCCGCTCTTGATGTCACCGGTGAATGCCCGAAGACAATTCTTTACTCCCTCAATCCTTCCGACAATGAGCTGCTGGGAAGCCTTATCGGCTGCTTCCAGACCGATGAGATCCCGGGCAAGATCCAGCAGGGTTCCGGCTGGTGGTTCAACGATACCAAGTCCGGTATGGAGGAACAGATGACCTCTCTAGCCAATCTTGGTATTCTTGGCAATTTTGTCGGCATGCTGACGGACTCCCGTTCCTTCCTCTCCTACCCGCGCCATGATTACTTCCGCCGGATTCTCTGCAATCTGGTCGGCAAATGGGTTGAGAACGGCGAATATCCCAATAATGAAGCCTCTCTTAAAAGGATTATCGAAGGCATCTGCTACTACAACGCCGCCAGATATTTCGGCATTGAATAAGTTTTTAAGCTCTGAAAAAGCCTGAATATGTTTGCAAGGAGCTGTAGCAAAATAGCATTTTTTTGCGCAGCTCCATTTATAGTCTCAGAAAGTAAAAAACGGTAGAATATAACATAGAATTAAAGATTGACGCAACACCAACCAGAGCACGCTAAAAACAGCCTGCTCTCATGTGA
>JAFQZI010000042.1 GCA_017406005.1 Oscillospiraceae bacterium
AAAAACAAAGATCACCGCAATAAGCGATGACCTAGGAGAGCTGACGGAAACCGTGCAAATCAGCGGAACCTTTTTCAGCTGGGTTGACCAGTTTGAAGGCAAAATGGAAATCGTCTCCCCCGACCCCATCCGCGAAAAACATAAACAACACCTGCAGAAGCTCCTCTCCCGCTATTCAACCTGAGGCCCAGCTTGCTGCCTCCGCAATACAATACCTCCAGATTTAAAACAGCGCCAACACCCGGGCGCTGAATTTTTTGAAAACAATATTTTTTTATGTGACAGTTCTGTGATAAGCCCTGTGCTATTCTAACCGCGCTGTAAAAAACAAGCAAAAACTGCAGATTAAAAATTTAAATTTTAAAGGAGATTAAAAAAATGAAAAACATCAACAACGCAAACGCAATCAACGATAAGGAACTCGAAAACGTAGTCGGCGGGATCAGCAGCAACGAAGCTGTGAGCGCAGCCATGAGACATGCCGGTGTGGCAGCCGGGCAGGCAAGGCTTGCAAAATGCGAGCTCGATTATGAGCATGGCACGCAGGTCTATGAAATCAAGTTCTACTGCAACGGCATGGAATATGAATATGATATTGATGCTAACAGCGGTGCTGTTCTGAAAGCCGAAAGAGACTGGGACTGATTTTAAATCCTGTAACGAAAAACCGCATATACCCAGCCTGAGTGGAGCTGTTTTCTCCGCCTCAGGCTGCTGCTATTTTGCAGTCAGGAAAATATAACAACTTTTGTTGTTTAGTCTTGAAAACGGTGTTAAGTTATGATATTATTGCAAAGTAGGAAGTATATGGGATCACAAAAATCTGAAAGAAAGGATCAGATAAAAATGGATCTCGTCATGACGCTTCAGCGTAAAATATCGCTAAACAACATCATGAAGAGTGTAGAATCCAAAATCGGTGAAAGTTGTCCCCGCAGAACAATAGACGGAAAGACATGGTTTATTGTTGATGAAGACCACTTGGTGCATATGCGATACCTGTGTGGTGACAAAGAAAATTGTCTTGTTGTAAGGCATGCAAAATCTACTGAAGAAACTCATCTGGCAGAGGACGGAGGGTATTTCTATCCGGAAGATTACCATACCGTAGATGAAATGACCCGGGAAATATTACGCGAAGTCTGGTCCCGAATAATTGCATAATATGGGAAAAGTCGCTGAATTGTTTTCAGCGACTTTTCCTTTTGCGATGATATTTATGCCTTTTTTTGGAGCTGGTCTTCGAAGATTATTTTGAAACGTTCTGCCTTGGGGATGGCATAGAAAACTGCCTGGTCGCAGGTACCGGTCTCTTCATTCATGTAAACGGAGCTTGCTGCCAGCGAGCGCCATTTGGAGCTTTTCCTCTTTACGGCGTCTGCACCGATGAGGAGTGATGTATGGTCATCTTCATCCGTGCTGAAGAGATACTCTTTGATTGTTTCAAACGGGATTTTTTTGGTGCTGTCATTGATCCAGATCAGCTTCTTATCCGTGATGCAGTACTTCTGCTTTCTGATCTTTCTGGCATCCAGGAACGTACTCGATGCAATCAGAACGCCGAAAGCAGCAATTACAGCCGCAAGTGCCGGCTTGAAGTTGTTATCCGGAATGGTTGCCGCTCCATAGGTAACGATCAGAGCAATGCAGACCAATGCCGTAATCACGACTCTGATAATGTACGGCTTTTTATTTGTTTTATCCAGAGTAACAAAGTCTTCCGGGCTCCCTTGCCACAAGACCGTTTCCCCTTCCTCAAGAGCAGATTTCAGTTCTTCATCCATAATATTTCCTCCGAATTTCTATCGTTATGGGATGGCAATATTATAGCATCGGAAGCTGTTAACGCTCTGCTAAGATCGGGTCCCGCCTGTTTATAAGCTGTTAGAAAAACATGCAGCGGTGTTCATTCTTCGCAAAGAAACCGCCAAGAATTCTTGACGGTTTCTTTTATGCAGGAAGGGACGGAACGAAAAAAGCCGGTGTTTTACACCGGCTTAATCCGCTTCAACCATGCGATAGCCCACGCCGACCTCCGTGAAGATATACCCGGGATCGGCCGGGTTCTTTTCTATTTTCCGGCGAATATTCGCCATGTTCACGCGGAGGATCTGATTGCTGCCGTGGCTTTGCGGCCCCCAGAGTTCTTTCATGATGAAATCATAGGTCAGCACTTTCCCGGCGCATCGGCTGAGAAGAGCTACGATTTTGAACTCATTCTGCGTCAGATGGCAGTTTTCTCCCTTGACGGTTACCATATGCTTGTCATAGTCCACCGTGAGATCTCCCGAGACAAACTTCTGGCTGCCGGACATGATGCCGGAGGCTCTCGTATGCCGGATCGCCACACGAATTCTCGCAAGAAGCTCGGCAGCGGAAAACGGTTTGGTGATATAATCATCCGCTCCCTTGTCAAGCGCTTCCACCTTGTCCTTTTCAAGAGTACGGGCGGAAACCACAATGATCGGCAGCTGCGTCCACTGCCGTATGGCTTCGATAATATCCATGCCGTCGATATCCGGCAGACCGAGATCCAACACCACAAGATCCGGGCAGTGGGAGCTGACCATAGAAAACGCCTCCGCCCCGGAATGGGCCAGGATTACCTCATATCCGTTCCCGGTAAGCACGGTTTTGATAAAACCGGAGATGCTTTTTTCGTCTTCAACAATCAATATCTTATCCCGTATATTCATGTTCTCCCTCGCTTTTTCTGAGTGTAAACCGGAATTCAGCCCCGCCCTCGGGGCGGTTGCAGGCTGAAACAGTTCCTCCGTGTGCTTCTATAATTGTTTTACAAACTGCCAGGCCAATGCCCATAAAACGGTTGCTGTCCTCTCCGCGGATTCCCTCAAACTGCAGGGACCCGTCAAACAGATGGTTCAGAATCCGTGGAGAAATGCCCCTGCCGTTATCCGCAATCGTCACCGCGACACAGTCTCCCTGATCAGACGCTGTAATGGTAATCCTGTCCGTTGTTTTGCCGTGAGCAACGGAATTGGCCATCATATTCAGAACAACCTGCTCGATGAGCATGGCATCCATCGGAATGAACAGCACATCCTCCGGGACGGAGATCTCAACCTGTATGCCGGGGTTTCGCTTTTTGAAATTGATTACGGCTTCGCTGAGAACCTCTTCCAGGATCTCATCCTTTTTTACAATTTCACTCGCTCCGCTGATCCGGGTGATGGAGAGCAGGTTTTCCACCATGCTGTGGAGCCACAGCGCATCTTTCCTCGCATTTTCCAGCAGTTCTCGCTTTTCCTCTTCTGTCATCGTCCCATTATCTTCCAAAACGGCAGAGACCGAACCGTTGATCGCCGTGAGAGGCGTACGCAGATCGTGGGAGACAGAGCGCAGCAGATTGGCGCGGGTCTTCTCACGCTCGGCTTCCAGGCGCAGCTTCTGGTGCTCCTTCAGGCGCGTGGCGAGCGCGGAGGAAGCTATCCCTACCGCCAGCATGGTAATAAAAGTCAGCGGGTAACCGTAGACGGAGAAATCCAGCTTCATATACGGGTAGGTAAACGCCCAGTTCACGGCGAATACGCTTGCAACCGCAGCGAGGATCCCGTAAAAATATCCGTCCGTCAGCATGGAGATGATCAGGACCATCAGGACAAAAATCATCGGAACATGCACGTCCGACGTGCTGACCCTCTGCAGCAAGGAACAGACGGCAGATCCTCCCGCCATCCCAAGGGTAAAGACGATCCACCCTTTCCAGGACAGAGGAAAATATTCCCGTATTTTTTTGAGGAAACCTTTCATTACTCCCTCCGCGCAGGCCGAGGCCTGACTTATTCTTTATCATAGCACATTCCGTTGTTAAAGGGGCGTTAAGAAATTTATATTCTGAAGATCAGAAGACCTTCAGGTCGGGAAGATGCAACAACCAAAATGGCACAATTCCCGAAGTCGGCATAAAAAATTCATGTTGACAAGCTTCCTTATTATACTGTATAATCAACAATCGGCGGCGCGGAAAGGCAAAGCCGACAAATCAGTCAACTACTTCGGGAGAAATCCCGATGTTGAGTATTATGTATCGGGGATTCCCGGTGAGAAAGAAAGGAGTTATCTTATGGCAACAGTTCGTACTTATCACCCGAAAAAACGTCAGCGCAGTAAGGTTCACGGTTTCCGTGCCAGAATGAAGACTGCGAACGGACGCAAGGTCCTGTCTGCACGCAGGGCTAAGGGCAGGGCAACTCTCAGCGCCTGAGATTTGCTGTCACTACCGGGAATTTATAACAGCAGTTATTAGGGGTGGAGCAATCCACCCTGTGGTATTTCACAGGAGTTTTCCGGAGGAGGTTGCGCTTGGATCCACGCTATACTTTAAAAAAGAACAGCGATTTCAGGCGTCTCTATTCCAAAGGGAAAAGTGCTGTAACCTCATACCTCGTGGTGTATTGCCGCAGAAACGGGCAAACCGCAAACCGTGTGGGCTTTACAGTGTCGGCAAAACTCGGCAATGCCGTGACCCGCAACAGGATCCGGCGCCAGCTTCGTGAAATCTACCGGCTGAATTCAGGACATCTGAAAAGCGGGTTCGATCTGATTATCGTTGCACGTTCCCGCTGTGTAAACGGAGAGTACAGAAAGATGGAAAGTGCTTTTGTCACTGCCTGTGACAAACTTGGTCTTTACCCTTCGGAGAAACGCGAATGAAAACAATAATGATTGCCTTCATCCGCTTCTATCGGAAGTATATTTCTCCTGCACGGCCGGCATGCTGCCGTTTTATTCCCACCTGCTCGCAATATGCGTTGGAAGCCATCGAAAAATACGGCGCCCTGAAGGGCGGATGGCTTGCCCTGAAACGCATCTGCCGCTGTCACCCGTTCCACGGGCCTGACTGCGACATCTACGATCCCGTACCGTAAGCGGGAATATCATATCATATATTGAGGAGTTTCCTATGTGGGCCACAATTACAAGACCCTTTGCGTGGCTGATGCTGCAGCTTTACAAGTGGACCGGCAACTACGGCATTGCACTGATCCTCTTCGGCCTTACGGTGAACATTATTCTCACACCGTTCATGGCAAAGAGCAAAAAGAGCACAATGCAGTCGACCCGTCTCCAGCCCAGAATCCAGGAACTGCAGACCCGTCACGCAGGGAACCAGCAAAAGCTCAATGAGGAGATGCAGAAGCTCTACCGGGAAGAGGGTATCAACCCGATGTCCGGCTGCCTCTGGTCTCTGATCCCGTTCCCCATCCTGATTGCGCTGTACAGCGTAATCCGCCAGCCACTCACCAGGATGATGTTCATCGGCAGCGAAGCGGTTACCGCTTTGCAAGAGTTCTTCGTCAACAGCGGCTGGTACACGATCCCCGAAAAGGCAGATGCCTATTTTGAAATCAAACTCGCAGGTATCCTGCATGAGCACTATGCTGAGGTTCAGAATGCAATCGCCGCCGGGGAAGAAACGCTTTCCAAAGTTGATCTTTCCAGACTGGCAGACGTCGACTTCCATTTCCTCGGTATGGATCTCGGAAGCGTGCCTGACTTCCGGTTCTGGAACTTTGACTGGAGTTCCAAAGAAAAATGGCTCCCGGCCGTCGGCCTTTTCATGATCCCGGTGATCGCAACCATCCTCTCCTGGGCACAGATGAAGGTCGGCAACCTCGGCAATCCGCAGCAGCAGAATGACCAGGCAGCCGCCTCCATGAAGACCATGACGATGACGATGCCTCTCATGTCTCTCTGGTTCTGCTTCATCATGCCCGCCGCTATGGGTATTTACTGGTCTTCCAACAGCGTATTCGGTATGATACGTGATTATATCATGACCAAGATTTTCAAGAAGCAGCTGGATGAAGAGGACGCCGCACGCCTCGCCGCCCGGCAGGAGCGCGACCGTGACCTGGAGCTGAAACGCCTTGAGACGGAACGCAAACACGCCGAAGGCACCAACGAGAAAAACGCCAACACGAGCAAAAAGAAAATACAGGCAAACGAAAAGCAGAAGAGCAACGAGCGCAAGGCTGCCCTTGAGCGGGAAGACCGCGCAGCCCGGAGGGAAATGCTCGGCATAGAAGATGCCGAAGTACCTGCTTCGCAGGTCGGAAACCGCCGTTATGCGCGCGGCCGTGCTTATGATCCGGACCGCTTCAAGCTCCCCGAGGAGCTTGCCGAAGAGCCGGAAGCAACGGCCGAGGCTGAGCAGGAAGCTGCCGCAGAAGAAACCGTTGCCGAAACTACCGAAAACAATGAAATTGAAGAAGTAAAGGAAGAAACATGATTAAAACTCTTGAAAAAGCCGGCCGCACCGAAGATGAAGCGATCAACGCCGCACTTGAAGAGTTAGGTCTGGATCGTGACGATGTTTCCGTCGAGATTCTTGAACGTGCGAAATCCGGATTCTTCGGCATCGGTGCAACACAGGCAGTTGTCCGTGTGACGTACGAATGTGAAGAGATTCCCGAACCGGTAAAAGAAGCTCCTTCCCCTGCTCCGGCAGCAAAAGCTCCCGCCGCAGCAAAAGCGGAGCCCGCCAAGGCACCCGCTCCGGAAAAGAAACCGGCCAAGCCGGCCGCAGCCAAAGAACCGGAAGCAAAGAAAGCCGAAGAACCGAAGGCTCCCCCTGCTCCTGCCGAAGCCCCGGCTTCCGCAGACGAAAGCCCGAGATATGCAGAAATCCGTGCATTCCTGACCGGCCTGTTTGACAAGATGGGCATCGAAGCTCAGATCGACATCACCACCCGGGAAAACGGCGGCATTGACGTGAATCTCACGGGTGACGGGATGGGCGCCATCATCGGGCGCCGCGGCGAGACGCTCGATGCAATCCAGCATCTGACCAACTACGTTGTCAATCGCGGCGGGGATAAACGTTCCCACATCAATATCGATGCAGAATCCTATCGCAGCAAGCGGGAAGATTCCCTGACCCGCCTCGCTGAGAAGATGGCCGAAAAAGCGATCAAATACAAACGCAGCATGGCCCTGGAACCCATGAACTCTTATGAGCGTCATGTCATTCATACGGCTCTGCAGGACTATAAGGGTGTTACAACTGCTTCCACCGGCGAGGAACCGAACCGCCGCGTTGTCGTGAGCTATGTAAAACCGGAGGGTGAAGAAGAATCTTCTTCCGGTAAACCCAAAATTCGCGAATGGGCATAAAGTTATAAAATATTTCAATATAATATAAATTTATAGAAGGAGATTATTATGACTTTCGAAACCGTCAGAGACACTCTTGCAGAACAGTTTGAAATTGATCCCTCCGAGATCACAATGGACACCAACCTGATTGATGACATTGGTGCAGATTCTCTCGATGTTGTCGAGCTCATTATGTCCCTTGAGGACAACTACGGCATCACCATTTCTGATGAAGATGCCCAGGAACTTGTCACCGTTCGCAAAATTGTGGATTATATCGAAAGAATGCAGTAACCCCTGATTCTACAGGTAAATGACAGTTCAGAAAACCCACCGGACGAGATTCTCTCAGCCAGTGGGTTTTTTATGAAAGGACAGCCTAATGACGCAAGAGAACACCGAAAAAAGAGCCCGCCGATATATTGTTTTCGACGTGGAAACGCCGAACCACAACAATGACCGAATGAGTGCCATCGGCATCAGTGTGATCGAAGACGGAAAAATTATCGACGAATTCTACTCCCTCGTCAATCCGGAAACCTATTTTGACGCCTTCAACGTCCAGCTCACCGGGATCTCGGAAGAGCTTGTCGCGAATGAGCCGAATTTTGCAGAGCTCTGGGAGACCATTGAACCGATCATGAGCAGCGGTTTGCTGATTGCACACAATGCGCCTTTTGACCTCTCCGTTCTGAGAAGCTGCCTGCATGCTTACGGGATCACCTGGAAAAACTATGCACGTTACGCCTGCACCGTGCAGATGAGCCGCAAGATGTATCCGGAGATGCGGCACAACCTGAATGTGATGTGCGACTTCTTTTGCATTGATCTTGACCATCACAATGCATCGAGCGACAGCCACGCCTGTGGGGAAATACTGCTGAGACTGATGGAAAACGGCGCCGATATCAGACAGTTTATTAGAACGTACAGATTCTTATGAAAAAACACCTTCATGCTTTGGTTGCGCATGGAGGTGTTTTTCTGTAATGTGATAAAAAGTTACATGGAGATCGATCCGTTTATCAGCCCGTAGATCAGATCCGGAACAACCGTGACAAGCACAGGAATAAAGGTGATCAGCAGCAGGACGATAAACAGACACACAATGAATGGCCAGACTTCCTTAATAAACTTACTGATCGGACATCCCGTAATACCGCAGGTGGTGAACATCATGGAGCCGAACGGAGGAGTGATGCCGCCGATCATGATGTTGACGATGCAGACAAGGCCGAAGTGAATGGTGTCGACACCGAGGCTCTGGGCAACCGGCAGGAGAAGCGGGGTTGCGATCATCAGAGCAGCGCCGCCCTCGAGGAACATGCCCATTACGAGAAGAACCACGTTGACGAGCATCAGGAAGACGTACTTATTGCTGGTCAGGCTCGTAATAGAGGAAGCAACAATCTTCGGGAGATTGATGTAGCTCATATAGTTGCCGAAGGTGCTGGCCGAAACCATGATCAGAACAACGCTCGACGTACCGGCAATGGTATCCAGCAGGATCGGGATAAAGTGCTTTTTGAAGCTAAGCTTCTTATAGACAAACTTGCCGATCACAAAGCAGTAAAGCACTGCAAAGGCGCCGCCTTCCGCCGGTGTAAACAGGCCGAAACGCATTCCGATGATGATGCCAAACGGGAAGAAAAGGCCCCAGAAAGAAATGAATGCCTGCTTGAGGACCGTCTTCATCGGGGGGAATTTATCACGCGTCGTCGGGTAATTCCGCTTGTGCGCAATAATCGAAACAACGATCATCATACTGATGGACATCATGATACCTGGAACATAGCCGGCCGCAAAAATACGGCCAAGGGATGCCTGCGCAATCAGCGAGTAGACGATCAGGTTGACGCCGGGAGGAATAACCGGTGTTGCAGCAGAAGATGAGGCCGTGATAGCCGCAGCAAATGCTTTGGAATAGCCGCGCTTCTCCATCTCGGGAACCAGCATCTTGGACTGCATGGCGCAGTCAGCATTGGCAGAGCCCGAGCAGCCGCCCATCAGCATACTGAGAAGGACGTTGACCTGTGCCAGGCCGCCCTTCATATGACCGGTGACGCACTCACAGAAGTCCATCATCTTGTCTGCGATACCGCCGAAGTTCATAACCGATCCGGACATGACAAAGAACGGGATCGCCAGCATGGAGAAGGACTGCGTGGAGTTCATGACCTTCTGCAGAATCGTCCACGGCTGGACACCGTTATTGATGAAGTAGAAGTAAAAAAACGTTGAACCGAAGAGAGCATACACAATGGGCATGCCCAGGAAATAGAGAATAAAGACGAGAAAGATCGGAATCAGGTTAACAAAGCTCAATGTCGCCATCAGAATGTTCCCCCTTCCTGAATCTCCTCTGTCTCCGGAGCTTTCGATTTAATCAGATGCAGCTGGTCTCTCAGGAAGAAATAAACCGAGTAGCAGAAAGAAAGACCGAAGCCGAGAGGTACCGCAATGCCGGTCCACCATTTGGGGAGGCGCAGCGTATCGGTATAGGTCAGTTTGATCTGCCCTGCATACTTGAACACACCGTCTACGGTTTTGAAGATAATTCCGCGCTTCCAGATCAGGTTGGCGACATACTGTGCGCTGATATAGGTCAGCAGAAGCAGAATTGCCAGCTCCAGAATGCTCACTACAAGTGCAATGATATCTTTTGCCTTGCCGTGAATCAGGTTGACAACGATATCAACGCCCAGATGGGCATGCCTGCGGTGAGCATAGGCGCTGCCCATAAAAACCGTCCAGACAAAGAGAGAGGTCACGATCTCGTCCGTCCATTTAATGGGGCTGTTCAGGAAGTAGCGGAAAACGACATTCACATTGACCAGAATGACACAAATGGTCAATGTGGTACCGCAGATGATTGCATCAAGGTTTGTGAGTATGAGTTTGGGTGTGATTTTCTTTTTCATAGGCAATCCTTAACAAAATCAACTGTAGCGACTTCAATGTTCTTATCTGACATGGACTGCCCGATAATCGGGCAGTCCAGCCACAAACAGTATACTCTGATCAGTGCAGGGAAACTCAGGCAGCTGCCTTCTCTGCACGGAAGCCGTTGATCAGGTCAACGAGCTGATCATGGAGCTCGGGCGTTGCGCCGTACTCTTCAACAATCCAGTCATAAACCGGTGCGCAGGCTTCGGTGAAAGCATCGATGTCGACTTCATTCCAGGTAACACCGGCTTCCGTCTTCATCTTTTCGATCTGGACAGCTTCGTCGTCAGCACACATGGTCTGCTCCCATTCGCCGCATTCAGCAGCGCAGGCATCCAGGATATCTCTCCACTTCACAGGCATCTCTTCGTAGACATCCTGTGCCATGAACAGCCAGCGGGTTGCAATGAAGTGGTTGGTAAGGGCAACCTTCTTTACGAGTTCGTACGGAGCGCCTGCACCGGCGAGGGTGGAGGTGGAACCTTCGAAGCCATCAACAACGCCGGAGGAGATGGAGGAAAGGCATTCGGTGAAGGACATCGGAACAGGTGTTGCACCAAGGCACTCGATCGTCTTGATGAACAGAGCTGCTGTGGTGGAACGGAGCTTCATGCCGTTGAGGTCTTCGGGCTTATAGATGTCCTTATTGGTGACAACAGAGCGGTAGCCGAAGGAGTAGTGCGTGTCAAGGATGTGGATATTCTCTTCTGCCAGACGGTCCAGAACGTCCTTCACGATGTCGGAAGCCATGACGAAGTTGTACTCTTCATCGTTGTTGTAGAGCATCGGGCCGACGAGAACTGCGCAGTCACCAACCCAGTCGGCAAACAGGGAGGGCTCTTCCAGGCCGATCCACTTGTCGCCGTTGACAGCATGGACAACGGAGTCTCGGTAGCAGTCAAGCTCGTTGAGGCCGTGGAATTCGACTTTTACATGGCCTTCGGTGCGCTCGGTAACCATCTCGGCAAACTTCTCAGCTGCCTTGTAGTTCCACTCTTTCGGATTGAAGACGTTGGAGTAGATGAGGTCAATATGATATGCTTCGGCCTCAGCTTCCTCTTCTGCGGTGTAGCCATCCGCATGGGCAATTGCTGCCATTGCGAACAGCATCGTCAGTGCCAGGATTACTGCCAGGAACTTTTTCATAGTTTTGTTTTCTCCTCTTTTTTGATATAGTTTTCATTGGCATTTCGGTATGCCAACTATTGCAATTATCATACCATTTTGGTCTCTGATTGTCAATGAAATGGCCCTGAAATCATCAAGTTTTTTTAGGCGCTTTGCATAAACAAAAGTTGATTTTTCAGCAGATATGACAGTGGAAATGAGCGAAATGCCATACTCCTTCCGGAAGCAAAGCCAAAGGCCGCCGGCAGGCGGCCTTTGGCTCTTTTTCAATTTCTGTGTGCCCAGTCGGCAAGGATACGCGGATAATTGGTGAAGACTCCTTCCGCACCCCATTCATACAGTCTTTCAAAAGTACCCAGATCATTTACTGTCCATGAATTAACACCGATGCCATATTGACGGCAGTTATCTGCGTTCTCCTTTGTAAACAGGCTGCTGTCCGGATGATAGTATTCAAATCCATACTTATTGCAGTAATACCCGGCAAACTGAAGATCATCGTGCTCAACCAGCGCTCCGACCGGACAATCCGGAAGAAACTGCTTCATCCTGACGATAGAAAGATGATTGAAAGACGAGAAGATAACCCTGTCTTCCAGTTTAAAAACCTTGATCATCTCAGTCAGCTTCTCTTCAATTTCAGGGTAATACACGATGCTTGTTTTGAGCTCGACATTGGTTACCAGGCGGGTATCCTTAACCCATTCACAGTATTCCTCAAAACTGGGTATCTGCTCGGGAGCACACGTATTCCCTTTGATGACAGAAGCGTTGAAAGACTTCAATTCCGAAAGGGTATAATCTTTTACATATCCCTTCCCTGTTGTTGTACGGTTCAGGGTTTCGTCATGAATGATCACCAGCTCGCCGTCTTTCGACAGCTGGACGTCCAGCTCTATCCCGTCAGCGCCTGTCTTTTCAGCTTCCCGGAAGGCAAGCATCGTGTTTTCAGGATACTTCCCACTATATCCTCTGTGTGCAAAAACTCTCATACTCTTCTCCAAAATTCAATTGTTCTTATCAATAGATCAGGTTCGGAAGCAGCAGAGAGATACCCGGGATATAGGTGATCAGCAGAAGGGCGATGATCAGGGCCAAAATAAACGGCTGAACTTCGCGGATAAACTCAGACATCTTACTCCCGGTAATCGATACACAGGTAAACATCATGGAACCAAACGGAGGCGTCAGGCCGCCGATCATGATGTTGACGTTTACCACGATGCCGAAATGAACCAGATCGATTCCGGCGGCTTTGACCAGCGGTACCATCAGAGGCGCCAGGATGATCAGCGCAGCGCCGCCTTCGAGGAACATGCCCATAATGAGAAGGGCAATATTCAGGATCAGCAGAACCAGATACTTGTTGGTCGCAATACCGCTGACTGCTTTCAAAAGTGCATTCGGAATATTTTCCCAGGTGAGATAGTATCCGAACAGATTGGCCGCAACAATGATCAGCATGACCGTGCAAGTACCGGAAATCGTCTCCCGGAAGATCGGAATGAAGTGTTCCTTTTTTAAACCTTTGTAGACAAACTTACCAATGATGAAACAGTAGAGAATTCCGACGCCGCCTGCTTCCGTCGGTGTGAAGAGGCCCATACGCATGCCCATGATAATTCCGAGCGGGAAGAACAGAGCCCAGAAAGAGTCAAGCGCCTGTTTGGCAATCTCCTTAACTCTCGCGCGTTTCTCACGGCTTGGTGCATAGCCGCGCTTCTTTGAAATGATATTCACCGCGATCATGAGCGTTATAGCCATAACAAAGCCCGGAATATATCCGGCCGCAAATAGCTTGCCGACGGACGCGCCGGCAATCAGGCCGTAGACGATCAGGTTAATGCCGGGCGGGATAATCGGCGTGATGCAGGATGAGGCAGCAGTAATAGCTGCAGAGAACCCTTTTCCGTAACCTCTTTTTTCCATCTCGGGGACCAGCATTTTGCATTCCATGGCAGCATCTGCATTGGCAGAACCCGAGCAGCCGCCCATCAGCATGCTGAGCAGGACGTTGATCTGTGCCAGACCGCCTGCCCTGTGGCCGGTAAGTGCATCGGCGAATGCCATAAGCTTGTCGCTCATCCCGGCATAATTCATGATGGAGCCTGCCATGATGAAGAAGGGAATCGCCAGAAACGGGAAAGACTGGGTGGAAGTGATGAACTTCTGCAGCAAGAGATAGACCTTGGAGGTCGTATCGACAAAGCCAAAGAAATACAGTGTGCCCGCTATCAGCGCATAGGCGATGGGGATCCCGCTGAAATACAGCACCAGGGCAATGATAATCGGGAGGTAAATCGACATTTAATCTCAGCCCTCCTTCTTTCCGCGGATCAGGTCGCGGATATCTTCCCAGCAATGAATCAGGGAATAGATCGACATCAAACCGAAACCGAGCAGCAGTGCAAAATACAGATAGTTTACAGAGATCTTCATGATCGGCATGGTTTTAACCTTGGAAGAACGCATAAACAAAACGCTCAGATACGTAACGTAGCAGTTCAGCACAAGAATAATGATATCCGTCAGCAGGTGGACGACTTCACGAGCTTTTGCAGGCAGCCGTTCAACCAGCAGGTCAACACCGACATGCTGACGGGTACGGAGGCACCAGGCAGCACCGACAAAAACCGTGTAGACAAAGCAGCTGGTTGCAACTTCATCTACCCAGGCAATCGGCGCATGGAAGAAATAGCGTGAAAAGACATTGATAATGACCAAAACCATGGAAACGGCAAACATAAACCCGGCAAACCAGGCATCCAGATTCTTCAGAATACGTTTCCCCAAACTGTCATTCAAGGTGTAAGTCACCCTCTCTCAAAAAATCAGCAGACGCCTGCCGCAAAATCGCGGCAGGACGTCTTTTTTCAGTGATTTGTTCTTTCGATTGCAGGATAAGAGACTTCCGGAAATCAGGCAGCGTTGGCTGCGTCATACTCGGCAACCAGAGCCTGCAGCTGCGGAATGAAGTCTGCAGATACACCGTCTTCAGCGACCATACGGTCATACTCAGGCTGCATGACAGCACGGAAGGCATCCACGTCAACATCGTTGAAGTGGCAGCCCTGCTCCTTCTCGAGCATTTCCATGGTGGACTGGAAGTTGTCATCGGTGAACTGGGTCAGCTCGGCAGCACCATAGGTGAACTCTTCCTGAATGATGTCACGATATTCCTCGGGGATGGAATTCCACACGTCAATATTGATGTAGGCGCCGCAGGTACCGATCAGGTGATTCGTAAAGGACATCTGCTTGGCAACTTCTGCAGAACCGTTGGTGGAGTAGGCATTCATGTTGCCTTCGAGACCGTCGACAACACCCTGCTGAACGGCAGAGATGGTTTCACCGAAGGGCATTGCAACCGGAGCTGCGCCCATGGCGGTCAGGCAGTTGATGTACATGGAGCTGTTGGGAACGCGGATCTTCATGCCCTTCATATCGTCGGGCGTGACGATAACCTTATTGGTCTGCATGCAGCGGAGGCCGACGTTGAAATCAAGGGCGAGAACATGGATGCCGTAGTTGTCCTCAATGTCCTGGCAGAGAGCCTTGACAACATCAGACTGGCAGACATAGGAGTATTCCTGCAGGTTGGCATACAGCATCGGAGCAATCAGTGCTTCAAAATTGATGTTGTAGTCAGCAAGATAGGAGGGGTCTTCGCAGGCGATCCAGTTGGAGCCGTCAACAACCTGCTGGAGGTTGTCTTTGTAGACGGCGAGCTGGCTGGAGCCGTAGGTCTGAATTTCAACAGCGCCGTTGGTGCGCTCCAGAATGCGGGCGGCAACCTGTTCCATCTCAACGGTGAGCTGCTCGGTGGGGGCAAACACGTGGCTGAGCTTCAGGGTGATGTGATAATCGTTATCTGCAGAGGCGGTGAAACCGAAGCTGCAGAAGGCAACGATCATCACAACTGTGAGGAGTAAGGCGACGTACTTTTTCATGGGACATTTCCTTTCTGAATATAGATTTTTTATTTGCGTTTGACACGCATTCATGTATAAAATCTTAGCATGGAAGCAACAAGAAGTCAACAGGATAATTCCATTTCTCCCGCACGGAAAATACCGTTTTTCGGGAGTATTGACGAAAGGGCAATCGCGGATATTGTGCCCTGTCCGTCGTATATTTCAACAGTTTTTCTTCTCTGAAATCAGGATTTCCCGGTTACACCTCTTCTCTTGAGTTTTTCTTAAAGATATGATAGGATAAATTATCCCATGCGTCCAGTGAGGAAGAATGATGGAAGAGAAACCGCTGTTTGACATTAAAATGCAGCACGATGAGGACACGCTTGTGGCACTGTCCCACATGCAGTATGACCTTTTCTGCACGCGCAATCGTGCGGCACGCAGCATACTGAGCATACTGCTGATCGTGATAGCACTGCTTTACGGCGGAGGAAGCTGGTGGAGCCTTCTGATCATCGCCTACGCCTGCTACCTGACGACGAGTACTTACGCCTCATCCAACCGCACAGCACATAAGATCGCCGAGCAGTTAAAAGCAGCCAACATGCCTCTCCCCTGTTCCCGCTACCTGTTTGGGAAAGGCGAAATGCGGATCATCACCCTGCCAGACGGTGATGAACTCGACCCGCTGCCGTACAGCCAGGTGCTGCAGCTCGGAGAAGACTTCAAAGCGTACTATCTCTTCCGGGATCAGTACGGAGGATACAGGATCCCGAAAGAGGAGCTGGGAGAACGGGAAGAGGAATTCCGGAAATTTGTGCAGGGGAAAACCGGGAAGAAGTTTATCCGGAGGCTTACTCCGCTGCGAAGGCTGAAGATGTGGCTAGATAACCGTACCAGTGAACCCGAACATTTATAACAAAAAAGCAACTAATCAGTCACTTCGAGAGAAGTGCATACAAGGCGAGGCAAGGAACGTCGCACGTTTCTCGCGCGTCGTGATGCTCGCGAAGACAACGCTGTACCTCGATATCAGTGCTCCGTCGCGAGTAATAAATAGAGGAAAAATGCAAGGTTGAATAGTTAATAAAGATTTAAGGCCGCCGTGAGGCGGCCTTTGGCTATATGAGTGCTTTGAGATACTTGAAGCGGAACCGATTCCATCGGGTCTGCCCGCTGTACACGCGGTGCTGCATCAGGTGCAGATTTGCCCGCGAAGCAGCTGCTTCTTCCTGCGTGATTTCATGGGCGCTGAACGCGGCTTTTTCCGCAAAGCCGATGATCTCCCGCGGGATTTCCGCTCCAAAGCGGGCAATCTTTTCCGCTGTACGGTAAACCGCAATGACCGCCCTGTGCGTGTCAGGCTGTTCTACGGCACGGCGGCGCAGGGCGAGAAGGATTGCGCGCCGGAGAAGGAGAACCGCCGGAGGCAGCACAAAAACGGCAAGCAGGATCAGCACCTTGCGGACTTTTGCCTGCTGCTGCAGGGCAGCAGTATCAGGTTCGGGGACAGGCTGGGTTACCATCCCGACAGGCAGCTGAGGCGTCGGCTCTGCCTCCGGTGCAGGCGTAACATCGGCGGGGGCTATTTCTTCCCCGAAGGAAACGTCCTGCCCTTCCGTGCCCTGCGGAGAGGCTTCGGCTTGCGTCACGGTTCCTTCTTCACCGGGTTCCGCGTTTTCCGCTTCCCCTGCCGACTCTTCCGGATTCGGCTCTTCGCCTGAGGATTCGGAGGAGGATTCTTCCGCGCCGGGGATGCCCCCGTCGATCCCGCTCTGTCCGGTTACTTCCACGGGAATCCACCCGACTCCGTTCTGATAGATCTCGACCCAGGCATGGGCATCAGACCCCGTCACATCCGTATAACGCCCGGCAACGGTTTCCGTCACGAAACCGGCTGTGACACGGGCAGGAACCCCGAGACTGCGGAACGCCGCTGCGGCAGCGGTAGCAAAATGAATGCAATAGCCCCGATGTGCCTCCGTGAGAAAGTAAACTGCATAATCATCGCTCGGATAAGCGGGGGTACTCAGATCATATTCCCCCGCGCTCTGAACATACGCAGCAATCTCGCCGATCAGGTTTTCATCTCCAGGGTTAATCCCTGCCTGTGCCAGGAGAGAACGCAAAGTATTTCTGGTTGAATCCGGCAGGCGTGTATAAACCGACTGCGCATAGCTGCGGTAGGCAACCTCATTTTCATCCGGAGTCGGCATGGCGGAGATATCCGACAGAGAGGGGATGCTGATGTATGCCGCGTCATAACGGGAGGAACCGTCAGACGGGACGTAGCTGTCTATGCCCTTTTCCTCCCGGCTGAAGTACGGCAGGAAGCGGTAGGCAGAGGATGAAAAATCACGTACGGAAAGCATCTGCTCTTCTCCCCCGACGGCAGCCAGTGCGTTTGCCGTAAAGGCCAGAGAGGAATACCCCGCTTCATCGACGGATGCCTTCCACCCCGTGCCGGTATAATCACCGAAGGAGGAGCCGCGGAGATAGAGCCGGCCGCTGCCGTCCGCTTTCACGCGGAGAAACACTTTATCCAGCTCCGCAGAGTCGGCTTTCTGGGTGAGATCCAATGTTCCTTCCATGCTTTGCCAGACCAGGGACGCTGCCGAACTGCCTGCCGGAATGGTACCGGCATCAGACAATTCCTCGGCCGACGACGGTTCCTTCTCCCGAGGCTGCTCGCTGCCGCTGTCCGGCTGCGGCGCGGTAAGAAACTCCGGAATCGTAAAATCCTGTTTTTCAACCAGATCCTCCGCCCATTGTTCCGCCGCCTTGAGGCCATCCCGGATCTCATCCCGAAAATCCATCTTCGGGGGCTCATAGACATATTCCTGCGGGTTGATGTAGAGCAAAAGAAGGCCGAACAGCACCGCAAGCGGAATTGCCGTTCCGAGTGCAGCGGAAAAGCTTCCCGACCCTTCCCAGTAAAAGCTGCCGCCCACCGCTGTCAGGAAGAGGAAAAGCACCCCTCCGGCAACTGCCAGAGCCGGCGGCGTTTCGTTCACCATGATACAGATTGCAAAGAGCGGAAGTGTGCCGATCAGAACAAGGCTTGTGCGGGCACCCTGCGAGGAGAGCGCCATGGCGATATAACCCGCTATCAGAAAAGCAATGATCAGGAAAAGGATCGTATGGTCCTGCACGGCATTCAGGTAGGGGTATGATCTGCCCCGGTAGAGAACCGTTTCATAAAAGACACCGGTTACACGGTCACAAAGATCCTGGAACTGGATTTTCAGATCCGGCAAAAGATAGCGGGCAGTCCCGGCCGCCATAAGTCCGAAAACAGGCAATCCGATCAGAATGCCGTGCTTTGCATGCACCACAAACCAGGCCAGCAGGCAAAGCAGAATGACCCACAAAGGGAACTGTGCAGAAACTTTGCACCCTACCGTGTTGAGAAAGAGGGTCAGCTGAGAAAACGTGCCAAGCAGGAGCAGGCCGAGGTTGACCAGACGGTTGAGGTTTCTTCTCACAAGACCGACACCTCCCCTGCTTCAATGCAGAAAATGCACCGCGCGCGGGAATCGTCAAAGCTGCAGGGCGGTGCCGCGGGAGAGGACAGGATCCCGGAAATTGCTTTCAGGCTCATCTGTTCGTTTTCCACCGGATAGACATCTCCGGAAACAACGGTATGCACAACCTCGCGCTTGTTCAGCTCCGCCGAAAGCCATCGGAGCACTTCAAGCCCGCGCTGCTGCTCCCCGACATTGGCCAGCACAACGAAGATCTCTTCGTTCTGGGGCACAAGAGCCTCCTTGACAATCAGTCTGTCCGCCTTTGAGCTCAGCTTCCAGTGAATGCTGTTCCCCATATCGCCGGGGCGATAATCCCGGAGATCATAGTCCTCCGAGAATCCGCCGCCGTATTTGGGCTTCAGACGTACTTCCCTTCTGCAGGCAGCATCAATATCCAGATGCTTTTCCGGGCCGACAGAGGCAGGGAGGATGGTGGCTGTGAACATCTCCCGACACTTGCGCCGAATGGCAAAGAAGCCCAAAAGATCCCGGCATTCAAACCGGGTAATCCGAAAGCTGATTTTGCCGCAGGAATCCGTGGGATAGAGGATCGTACGCGCTTCTCCGCCGGAAACGCTGTAAAACAGTTCCTGTGTCCGAAAGTGTTCGTCTGTATAGTGGTTTTCAAAAGCAATGAACAGGCTGATCCTGCCGACGGGAAGCAGCCGTTTCGAGCGGAAGACAAAACGAACCTCTCCCCGCTCCCCCTTCAGCACGTAAGGCTTACCCTCCATGCGAAGTTCCGTCTTCAGCATGGCAGGCAGCGAAAGCAGGCAGATCAGCACGGGTGCCGCTGCCATGGCTAGCAGGAGATACGGGATCGCCCATCCCCGATAAAACGTGCGGAAGAGGTAAACCACTCCCAGACACAGCAGGTAAAAAATACAGGTTAACGTCGGCATGTTACTGGATGGCAGGTGCTCTGACAGACTTCAGAATATCGCCGAGAACCGAAACACGCGCAGCAGGATCACTGACTTCCGGCTGCCAGATCAGACGGTGTTCCACACAGTCATAAAAGTTGAAACGCACATCCTGCGGAAGGACAAAATCCCGCTTCTGCAGCCAGGCTGCCGCTTTTGCCAGCGAAGTAAGGGCAAGGGAAGCCCTGGGGCTTGCGCCCTGCAGAATATGGGAGTCATTCCGCGTTTTTTCACACAGGGTGACGATATACTCAATCAGGGAATCCTTCACATAAACCTGATCCACTTCATGCAGCAGATGCAGAAGTTCCTCCCGCGTGACAATCTGGCGCACGGAATCCGCACTGATTCCGCCCTGGCGGCGGCGCACCATTTCGATTTCATCGGCATGGGCAGGATATCCCATCGTCAGGCGAAGCATAAACCGGTCTAACTGGGAATCCGGCAGAAGCTGCGTGCCTTTGGCACCGGCCGGGTTCTGCGTGGCGATCACGATAAACGGCTGCGGCACCGGATAGGTGCAGTTATCCACCGTGACCTCCCCTTCTTCCATCGCCTGCAGCAGTGCCGACTGCGTGCGGCTCGTGGCACGGTTCAGTTCATCCGCCAGAAACAGGTTGCACAGAATGGCGCCTTTCTGGTAGATCATTGTGCCGGAATTTTTATCATAAAGGGAATAGCCCGTAATATCGGAAGGCAGAACATCCGGTGTAAACTGGACACGGTTATAATCCAGCCCCAGTGCACGAGACATGGAGACAGCGAGCGTCGTTTTGCCGACACCGGGAATGTCTTCCATCAGAATATGCCCGCCCGCCAGAATGGCAAGGAGCACCTTGACAATCACGGTGTCCTTCCCTGCAATGACGCGGCTGACTTCACGGATGATTTCTCTCGCGCTGCTGTTGCGGTCTGTATTGATTTCCATAGTTTCCTCCGGGGTTGATCCTTTTCAGGAATTCAAAATAAAACTCACAGGAATGCCGTCTGATTATAACAGTTTCTCCGTTATCTGGCAAGAAAAGCAAGCCTTCCTCTCTGTTTTCTTTACAGTTTATCCAAAATCAGGTGAATTGTTTGTCACGGTTCTCATCCGTGCTTGCAACTTTTCTCCTTTTTTGTTATGATAGGCGGGCAGTTTCAGAAAGGGGGAAAATCCCTGTGAAAGATTTCGATGTAATCATTATCGGTGCAGGCCCCGGCGGTATCTATTCCGCCTACGAGCTTTCTTCTCTCCGCCCGGAGCTGAAAATTGCCGTATTTGAGTCCGGAAAACCGTTGCACCAGCGCCATTGCCCGATCGACGGCGAGAAGATCACAAAGTGCATCGGTTGCCCGCAGTGCTCCGTTATGACAGGCTTCGGAGGCGCCGGTGCGTTTTCCGACGGGAAATACAATATCACCAACGAGTTTGGCGGGACCCTGCATGAGTTTATCGGCAAGAAAAAGGCCCTTGAGCTGATGCAGTATGTTGACGGCATCAACGTGAAATACGGCGGCGGAAAAACAAAGCTCTATTCTACCACCGACTCGGATGCCGACCTGGAACTGAAAACCCAGTGCCTGCGCAACAATCTGCATCTTCTGGATGCCTCCGTGCGTCACCTCGGCACGGATATCAACTTTGAAGTTCTGACCAATCTCTTCAGCATTCTGAAGAATAAGATTGCTTTTCATTTCCTCACCCCTGTAACAGATGTAAAGCTCCTGGAAGACGGGTACGAAGTGGAAACCGAGAAAGGCAGCTATACCTGTTCAGAATGCATCATTTCCGTCGGCCGCAGCGGCAGCAAATGGATGGAACAGCTCTGCCGGTCGCTCGATATCCCCACACTCTCCAACCGTGTTGATATCGGCGTTAGGGTGGAACTTCTGGCAGATATTTTCAAGCATATTACCGATGAGGTATATGAAAGCAAAATCGTCTATAAAACCGAAAAGTATCAGGACCTCGTCCGCACCTTCTGCATGAATCCCCGCGGAGCCGTCGTCATGGAAAATACGAACGGCATCGTCACCGTGAACGGCCACAGCTATGAGGATGAAGCGCTCAAAACCGAGAATACGAACTTTGCCCTGCTGGTCTCCAAACACTTCACGGAGCCTTTTAAAGATTCCAACGGCTACGGTGAGAGCATTGCAAAGCTCTCCAACATGCTGGGAGGCGGGGTCATTGTGCAGCGCTTCGGTGACCTGATCCGCGGCCAGAGAAGCACAGAGAAGCGCATCGAGCGTGCCTTCATCTCCCCAACACTGAAAGCCACTCCCGGCGATCTCTCGCTTGTGATGCCGAAGCGAATCCTGGACGGAATCATCGAGATGATCTATGCCCTTGACAAGATCGCACCGGGCACCGCGAACGACGACACGCTGCTCTATGGTGTGGAAGTAAAATTCTACAACATGGAGGTCCAGCTTGACGAGAATCTCGAGACCCGGCACAAAGGCCTCTATGTCATCGGAGACGGGAGCGGCGTGACGCACTCTCTGTCCCACGCCTCGGCAAGCGGAGTCTACGTGGCGCGCAGGATCGCTGAAACGCTGTAAAAAACCTTCACAGGAGAAGTCAAATGAATACATTCAAGGAAAAACTGAAAGTCGGAAAGCACCTGATCGGGTTTGAGGTTGATCTCGCAGACCCGTGCATCGCGGAAATGGTCGGCGGCCTCGGTTTCGATTATCTGTGGATCGACACCGAGCATGAGGCCATGGATTACGAGACCGTGCTGATGCAGATCATCGCATGCAAAGCCGCGGGGACGGCTTCGGTCGTCCGGATTCCGTTTAATGAATCCTACCTTGCCAAGCGCGTTCTGGAAATGGGCCCCGACGGGATCATCTTCCCGATGATCAACTCCGCGGAAGAAGCGGAAGCGGCTATGGAAGCCTGCATCTATCCGCCCAACGGAAAGCGTGGCTTTGGCCCGCGTAGATGCTGCCGATACGGTGCCGAAGATATGACGCAGTATATTGAGGAATCGTCCGACCGGACAGCCCGTTTCATCCAGATTGAAAACGTCGATGCGGTGAAGGATCTTGACCGTATTCTCCGCGTTCCTTTTATCGACGGCATCATTGTCGGGCCATGTGATCTCTCCGGTTCTATCGGCCACCTCAATGACCTCTTTCATCCGGAAGTATTGAAACTCATTGATATCACCATACAAAAGTGCAACGATGCAAAGATGCCTGTGGGCGTCGCTGTCGGCGCAAATGACGAAAAGAGCCTGCAGTTCTGGTACGACCGGGGCTTCCAGTTTATTTCGGCAGGCAGCGATATTGTTGCTATTGTGAACACAGCAATGGTTCAAAGTGCCATGATGCGCAAGATTTTTTCTGATTAAAACAGAACTACAGGAGAGCTTTCAGATATGAGTAAACTCAGTGAAAAACTGAAACGGGGCGAAATCGCTCTCGGATCCCATATTTCTTTGAACGATTCAACGATAACAGAAATCATGGGAGCTGTAGGCTTTGATTACCTCTGGATCGACACCGAACACACTTCTATCTCTCTGGAATGTCTTCAAAATCATCTTGTGGCAGCGAAGGCATGCGGTGTATCCGCGGTTGTCCGCGTTCCGGAAGTATCTCAGGTCAAAGCTAAACCGATTCTGGAAATGAGGCCGGATGGTATTGTTTTTCCTCAGGTAAACAGCTATGAACTTGCTCTTGAAGCTGTTGCTGCCTGCAAATATCCTCCTGTCGGGAACCGCGGCTGGGGGCCACGAAGGGCAATGCATTTCGGCGTGGATATGACAGCGCAGGATTATATCGCACGGGCAAATGATGAGATCCTGACCATTCTTCAGTTTGAAAACATCAATGCCTATAAAGACCTGGACCGGATCCTCGGGATAGAGGGGCTGGATGTCATCCTGCTCGGGCCCTGCGATCTGGCAGCATCCATGGGGCACATCGGTGACTGGCATCATCCGGAAGTCGAGCGTGTTGTGGATGATCTCTTTGTGCGCACGCATAAAGCAGGAAAAAAGATCGGTGTTTCATACGGATTATGCGATAAGGAAGAGCTGTATCTTTATCAGCGCCGCGGCGTTGACATGATCTCCATCGCAGCGGAAACCGATTTTATTGTGAAAGGGTCGAAAGATCTTCTCTGTACTATGAAAGAGGTTTTCACCTCGTAATTGGTACTAACAAGCAAAGCAAGGATCGTCGCACGCTTCCCGCGCGTCGTGATGCTCGCGAAGACAACATGTTACCTCGATTTCAGTGTTCTGTCGCGAGCTTTATAAATTAGGGAAATTCAGAACTGAATTGAAAATACAGCAAAAACCGCAAAAGACAACCTGTTACGGGTTTCTTTTGCGGTTTTTGGTTTTATGGCGCTAGGTTTTTACAAAACGATCAGCCTGCCATATGGTTGGGGATAAACATAATGATATCCGGTACATAGGTGCACAGGAAAAGAAGTGCAATCATGATGAGCACCATTGGGATAATCTCCCGGATAACCCCTCCGATCTTCGTCTTGCCCAAACCGGAAACAATAAAGAGCAGCATGCCGAAAGGCGGGGTGGAAAGCCCGATCATCATATTCAGGCAAATGACCACGCCGAAATGCACGAGATCAATACCGAAAGCCTTGACAATCGGCAGAACCATCGGCACAAAAACGAGCTGGATGGTGGAAACATCAAGCACACAGCCGAGGAGCAGGAACACTATATTCACAACCAGCAGGAAGAGATTCTTATTGGTTGTAATGCCCGTAACAAACCCGGAAACAGCATTCGGAACCTTTTCCAGAGCAATAATCTTGGAGAAGAGATACGCGGTGCCGCAGAGTGCAGCCAGCGTTGCGGTATTAGCCGCTGTCTTCTTCAGGATGGTAGCAAGCCGCTTCCAGCCAAGTGTACGATACACAACTGCGCTGATCAGAAGTGCATAGGCAGATGCAACAGCACCGGCTTCCGTCGGGGTGCAGACACCTGAATAAATACCGCCGAGGAGCAGGATGACCGTAAACAGAGCCGGAAATGCCACGAGGGTAGCTTTGCCGAACTGCTTCAGCGTCATCTTTACGCCTGCAGGATAGTTGCGCTTATAGGAAATATAGAAGCAGTAGATCATAAGCACGATGGCCAGCAAGACGCCGGGCACCATGCCGCCAGCGAACAGCTTACCGACTGACGCGCCGGAAAGCATTGCGTAGATGACCATGGGGATCGACGGCGGGAAGATCGGGCCGACGGTTGCGGAAGCAGCCGTAATAGCGCAGCTGAACTCGGCGTCGTAACCCTCTTTCTTCATCTGCTCGATCTCCATGAGACCGATACCGGAAGCATCTGCAATGGCAGAGCCGCTCATACCGGAGAAAATGAGGGAGATGAAGACGTTAACCTGCGCCGTGCCGCCCTTCAGACGTCCGAGGAGGCCGTTGCAGAAACTGAACATTTTATCTGTGACTTCGCCCTCATTCAGGACGTTCGCCATGAAAACGAACAGCGGAGCCGCCAGCATGGTAAAACCGGTGATCATATCGCCGGTGATGACGGAATAGACCATGCCCATACTTGCCGGGCGAGCAATCAGGAAGTAGACAATGCAGGATGCCAGCATGGAGAAGGAAATCGGCATGCGGATGATGAAGAAAATCGCAAGAGATGCGAACAGTGCGAATACACCCCAGTTCATGCGGTTACCTCCTCTTCTGCTTCCTTGAGCTCAGCTTCAGCGACAGAGACAGGATGCGGATGCTTGTACTCATCAATGGCTTTTTTTACATTGATCAGAGAGCGGACAATGATTTCGCCAAGCATCCAGAAAAACGGCGCAAAGGCAATCTTATACGGGATTTTCAGGATGCCGGTTTTCATCGTGCTCTTGAGCATCAGGGTCAGGCTCGGCTTGAAGGCAAGAGCGACAAGCACGGCAAGGATAAGGTTGTATGCTACCTTCATGAGCATCTGGACTTTCGGAGAGCACTTGTCATAGACGAGTGAGAAAACGACGTGTTCGTCATTTTCCATCGCTTTGCCGCAGCCCCAGAACATAATCCACATGTAGCAGAGAACGGCAAGCTCATTGCCCCAAGAAAGAGATTTGCGGAAGAAGTAGCGAAGGACAATCGTTGATACGAAACACAGGAACAGAACCAGAAAGATCAGGCACGGAAACCAGACGCCCCAGACGTCGGAAATGCGCTTCATGACCTTTTTAAAGTTATTCAAGGCTTATAACCCCCTTTGTCAAAGAATGAAGGAGCGGGAGCAGATCCGGTGATCTGCTCCCGGTAAAGGGCATTTTCTGTGTTAAGATTTCGCTAAGGATTATTCGCCCTGAAGCAGTGCGTAGAGATCCATATCCCAGTTGCCGGTGACTTCGGGGTGTGCATCATACCATGCAGTTGCATTGGCCTTGAAGTCAGCGAGATCAGGATAGGTAACAGTGCAGCCTGCAGCCTCAAGATCAGCAATGATGCTGTTCTCCTGGGCAATACGCTCCTCGTCGTTGTACTGGCGGGCAGCTTCGAATGCTTCCTTCACGCAAGCCTGCTGTGCCGGGGTCATAGAATTCCAGGTGTCGGTGGTGATGCAGGGGAGGATGGAGTCGACAACGTGGTTGGTGATGGCGAAGTACTTGGCAACCTCATAGAAACCTGCGTTCCAGTCGGAAGGCAGCGGGTTGTCCTGACCATCAACAGCACCGGTCTGGAGGGCGGTGTAGAGCTCGGAGTAAGCAAGCGGAGTGGGCTCTGCGCCGAGTGCGCGGCCGAGATTCTGCCATGCTTCGGAACCGGGCATACGGAGAAGAACGCCCTTCATGTCCTCATAAGCATTGATGGGCTTGTTGCGGGTGTTGACAACACGGGAGCCGAGATAGAAAGCATTGATCGGGGTCACGTTGGTTGCTTCGGCAATCTTGTCAAAGATCTGCTGGCCGACCGGCCCGTTGAGGGTGGAGGTCATGTGGTCATAGGAGTTCCAGAAGTAAGCCGTGCCGATCATTTCGCACCACTCAAGACCCGGCTGCGTGGAAAGGGTCTGGAAAGAGATGTAAGCAATGTCAGCGCCGCCAGCCATACCGCCGGTGTTGATGGCATCCCACTCGTTTTCAGAGGAGAAGAGGGTGGAGTCGGAGTAGACATCGCAGGTGACGGAGCCGCCGGAGAGTTCTGCGACTTTGTCAGCGAAGACCTGCATGGCTTTGCCGTGCCAGTCGGAGCTAAGTGCATTGGCCGTGAAGATCAGGTTGACTTTCGGATCCTTGGATGCATCTTCTGCGAAAGCGGATGTGCAGAGTGCAACAACCATTACCAGGGCGAGAAGAAGTGCGAGGGTCTTTTTCATAGATTTTTCCTCCTGTAAAAAATTTGGATAGAATATGTCATTAACTCCGGTGGGAGTGAATGCCTTGTAAGTCGGGATCAGCCGAAGAACGCCTTGCGGAACATCTGCTCGCAGGCATAGAACTGATCAATCTCGATGATCTTGCTGCTGGGATACTGCGTCTCTGTTGCTGTGGTAACTTTATTCCACGTGAGTTCATCCGGTTTGCGGGTACGGGTCACAAGCGTCATGGGAACGCCCATCAGATTCATATGGTACTTGCAGTTGACCGGGTAGACCTGGCATTCGACCATCGACGTTGCACCGAGGAATGCCATCATCTGTTCCACGCGCTCCGCTTCTGCAGGATTCTGATAATTCTCAATCAGCCATGCATACAGATCGGAGTGGAAGTTTGCCATAACACCGGAATAGCCTGCGACGCCCATTCTCATGCTCTCAAGCAGCGTGGCGGCATTGGCATTGAAAATCTTCAGGGATGTGCCCTTAATGGCCTCACACTTGGCTTTGAGCATATCAAGATCGCAGCAGGTGTCCTTCAAAAATGCAAACTTGCCGGTATTTGCAATCCACTTCAGCAACTTGGGAGAAATAACTCTCTTGTACGGATAGGGGCACTCGTAAATGCCGAAACTGTCGGCCTTTACATGATCAATGAGATACTGGATGCGCTCTTTGGCAACATCTTCGCTCTCTTCGGGTGCTGCAAACTGGTTGGAAATAAACACATAGGAATCTACTCCCATGTCCACAATCGCCTGCGCTTCTGCGACCTGATCCTCCAGTGACTCGGCAACATGCCCCGACGCAATCACGCCCATGCCTTTTTCATGGCCATGGTCAATCACGTATTTGGCAAGTTCCAGACGCTCTTCTTTTGTGAGGAAGAACATTTCACTGGACTGGCAAACCGCAAAAATGCCGGTCACTTTGTGGTCCGCATACCAGTCAATAATACGCTGGACGGCGGCATAGTCAATTTTGTTGTCTTCCGTGAACGGGGTAATCATTACCGGCCATACACCATTGGCAATCTCTTTCATATTGGCTCCTTTTTTATTATATTTTTGTGATTACTGCGTATCCAATGTTTCTTCCGTGTCATCAGGTTCTTTATCCACCTGATTCATCAGCATATACCAGAGCTGCTTTTTCTGATTGAAAGCAATATCCGGCCTCTTTGTTGCGACTTTCTTTTTTTCCTCTTCTATGACTGCCTGCAGGATACTGGCAAAGAGACCATCTTTTTTCATACGAACTCCTTTTGTCCGAAACAGGCTTGACGGATAGATATCTCCATTATTATAATAAACTAGAATTGATAAAAAAGCAAGAAAAAGATAGAGGGAACGGTGACTTGTATGAAGGCCTATTCCATCCTCCCGAGCTCCCATAAAGGCAGGCTTCTTGCCCGTATTGAACTGGAACGGAGCAAAGTGCTTTCCAGGCTCATTAAAACCATTCAGGCTGTGCTTGCAGTTGTTCTGCTTGCAGCCGGATGTATATTTCTGTCTCCTTCCGAGTTGACAAATATGAAGGATCCGTTTGAGCATCTTACTGCTCTGATGCTTGGTATGCTTTCCGTTTCCATCGTACAGGAGCTCACGCGCGGATTTCTGATGCGGATTATCAGCGGCATCAAGCCCACCCTGCGCTTTTCTGGGGCTTATCTTCACGCCGGTTGTGAAGCTTATTTCCCCCGACGGGGGGAGCAGATTCTCAATCTCTTCCCGCTTCTTTTTTCTACGGTCGTGCTTCTTATTCTGTTCTTCTCTGTCCAGGATATAAGCTGGAAGTGGATGGTCTGGATTGTATTCACGGTCAACATTTGTTTCGGTGTGGGATACGGTTATGCAAGCATGCGCTTTGCCCAGATGCCGGAGGATATTCTGGTTATGAACCTCGGCCCTACTTATCTGGTATACTCTGCCCAGGCGGAAAAGGAATAAAGAGCCGATGAAATCTGCCGAATGGATCTGGCTGCCCGATGCCTGTGCACCGGAACTGCAGCATACAAAACACACTGTTTTTGATAACCGGGAAGTACCCTTTGCTATTGTCCGGTTTCAAAAGGAATTCTCCTTCGATGCTCCCATATGCCATGCAACACTGCATGTTTCAGGCGATTGCCGCTTCCGGCTGACGGCCAACGGCAGCTTTCTCGGGATGGGTCCCGCATTTCCGGGGGGAGATTGGGCTCGTACGCAATCGATGCCGCAGCGATATTATGATACATACTCGTTTGATACTACCGGGAAATCACTTTTGCTCCTTGCAGAGGTGCAGCTCTGCCCAACACTGCTCTGCGATATTTCAGATGGCCGCGGGGGATTTTATCTGGATGGGGATGTAGTATTAACAGACGGAACCCGCTATCCTGTTTGCTCTGACGACAGCTGGATATGCTGCGTTTGCCCTCAATGGAAAAATGATCTTTTTTACGATGCATCCGCAGCGGAAAATGTGTGGTATTCTGCAAAAGCTTATACCCGTCCGCATCCTCTCCCGTCCGAGATCCCTGTCTGTGAATACCGGATGATCCCATCAGATGAATCCGGTGAATTCGAAAAGATTTATGCAGGAACTATCTGTTGTGATATTGAAGCCACAGATCCGAGTGAAGTCCGCCTGATCCCCTATGAAACGCCCGATCTGGAAGATGAGGCGGAAGTAATCCGGACTGGCAGGGATATGCACTATGAAGGATTCCGAATCCGCAGCGTCGGGGGCATCCGGGCAGAAATCGTCAGTGGGAATCCTCTCATACGAAATTTGTCCGTGCGTGCCGTATCCTATCCCGGTCTTCTCATCGGGAAATGCACTACAGAAGACAACGGTTTAAATCTGGTAATGGAGACGTGCGAACACACGCTCAGGATCTGCCGTCAGAGCATCCATCTTGATTCTCCCCGCCATATGGAACCTCTCGGCTGCACAGGTGATTATTATCTGGAAAGCCTGATGGAGTACTACTGCTTTGATGACCATCGTCTTACCCGTTTCGATATCGTTCGAACCGCTCGCCTGCTGGAAGCGACCGATGGCTTCATGTTTCACACCGGGTACAGCCTGATGTGGATTTCCATGCTGAAGGACTATGTGCTGTATACCGGTGACTCTTCCGTGATTACAGACGCAGAGCCTATCCGAATCCTGCTGGAGAGATTCCATTCCTATGAAAATGCCGACGGTCTCCTGGATAATCCACCGAACTATATGTTTGCCGACTGGGTAGAGATCAACGGCTATTCCATGCACCATCCGCCAAAAGCACTGGGGCAGACTATCCTGAATGCGCTTTATTACAGGGCCCTGTTAAACGCATCCCGTCTCCTGAAAGAACCGCTCTTTGAACGGCGTGCGGAAAAGCTAAAGGCAGTTTTCGCCCGTTCTTTCTGGGATGAGGAAAGAATGCTGTTTTGCTCCGGGAAAACCGGGAAAACGGAGACAAATGAATGGCTGCCGCAGAATGCGTCTGATCCTGTTTTCACCTTACATGCCAATGCAATGGCTGTCGCCTGCGGAATCTGTGACGGGGACACCGCAGTGCAGGTAATGAAGACGATTCTGGCAGATCCTTCTCTCCCGGATTATCAGCCATACTTTGCCCATTTTGTTTTTCAGGCGCTCTGGAAAACCGGGCTGTTTGAAAAATATGCTATGCCATTGCTTCGGCGTTGGATCCCTATGGTTGAAGCCTGCGGCAAAGGACTTGCCGAAGGCTGGATTCAACCCTGTGATGGCTATATTTTTGATCACAGCCATGCATGGGGCGGCTGTCCGCGTTACTGGCTGCCAAGAGCTCTGATCGGGTTGGAAATTCTGGAGCCCGGCTTCAAAACCATCCGTTTGATCCCTCGGTTGAAAATGCCCGGGCTGTCAACCGTCACGGTTCCGACTCCTTATGGCCTTCTCACATGCGAAGTGGAGGCCGGCAAGATAAAAAGAATTACCTCGCCGGAAGAAATAACCATTCTTCTCAGCGAGGCAAAAACAAACGAATAAACGTATTATCTTAAAAAATATTGATTCAAAGGCAAAGCCATTACCTTCTCCGTCTTCTGGCTTTGCTCTTTTTTCCGCGGTTTCTCACGGCACTTGTGATCAGAATAATCGGAACGGCAAGAGCCAGCACACCGCCCACTCCGTAAATCGCATATCTGACAATGTCCGACGATCCGGATGTTGCGGGAACATATGCAACACTGCGTGATGTTTTGAAACCGCAGACGCTGCATTCACCCTCTTCGAGGCCTTCCTGCTTTCGGGTGGCTGCAGTTTTTTCCGTCCACTCCATGTCATGCGTGCCCTTGTCGCTGATCTCTTTGCTGTCCGGATTGAGGCTGTTATGCCAGTGATAATCCTCATCATAGTCCCAGCTCAGATCCCAGTCATCCGGGGTGATATAGATTCCCTCCGGCAACTCTTCTTCCTCCGGAACAGGCGTGGGAGAAGGCTCAGGGGTCGGAACCGGAGAAGGTGTCGGTGAGGGCGTCGGGACCGGGGTCGGCGTAGGAGTAGGAGCAGGTGTGGGGCTCGGGGCAAGCGCCGCATCGAGCACGTGGATGTAGGCATCTTTCGTCACTGTTTTCTGCTCATAAAGATTGAAAATGCAGTAAACAGCCCAGCCATCCAGCCCGGCGGGAACCTTATTGAGATTGCATCGGACGCCAGTGGCTTTTCCCAGATCATCAATAATCGCATTGACTTCGGGGAAGAGTTTGGAGACCTCTTCAACCCGGTAGTCGTTTCCGTCCGGAGATTTCAGATGCCACTCGAAAGAGGTATATCCCGGCTGTGCAGAAGCGAAGAAATCAAAACGCTCTCCCATGTTGTGCGATTCATCCGTCGGATTATGCCATACAGTCGGTGCAAGGTAATACGGCTTTATTACCCGGGAAATCGTTGCATAATGCCAGTCATCATGGACGCTGATCGCTGCCGCTTCATTGTTGATATATGCTGCCGTCTGCTCTGTGAAAACAAAAATGGGATCATCGGTAGCAACATCGATCAGCAGTGTATACGGCCTGTTTTCCACCATATCCCGGCATGTGTTACCGTCTCCGTCGACCAGAGCACATGCTTCTACATGAATCCCCTCTACAGAGGATCTGCAGGAAAAGGAAGAGCTGTCCTGCCCGACACTGGGCAGATCAACCGTGCCGTTTCCCGGCAGGGTCTGACACATGATTTTGTCCACAACCCATTCCGCCCCTGCAAACGGCAGAAGCAGGAGAAGCAGCGATATCATCATCAAAAACAGAATTACCTTTTTCATCTTAAGACAATACCTCCGGGAACATTCCAATCAGGTACTAAAAAAAGATTGTTATCTTATTATATTATCTTGATTTCCGGCGGTCAAGAATTTATAATCCTTTTTATGATACTTTTTAATGCCGGAAAATGTGATATTGCTGTAATCGGTGCAGGGCATGCAGGAATTGAAGCTGCCCTTGCGTCAGCACGTCTTGGGATGGACACGATCTGCTTCACCGTTAATCTCGATGCCGTCGGGAACATGCCCTGCAACCCGGCAATCGGCGGGACAGGGAAAGGGCACCTGGTTCGCGAACTTGATGCGCTTGGCGGGCAGATGGCCAAAGCCGCAGATCAGGCATGCATCCAGTATCGCATGCTCAACCTCGGGAAAGGGCCGGCTGTACACTCCCTTCGTGCGCAGGCTGACCGCAGGCGATACCAGGAAATCATGAAGCACACGCTGGAATTACAGGATGGGCTGCGCGTCAAGCAGGCAGAAGTCATCGATCTTGAGGTAGAGGACAACCGGGTGGTTTCTGTAATAACTGCTACGGGAGCGAGGTATCTCTGCCGTGCCGTGATCCTCGCAACAGGCACCTATCTTGACGGGAGAACCATCACCGGGGAAACGATTCGTTCCTCCGGACCGGACGGGCTATCACCTGCTATCCCACTTGCGGTAAAGCTCCGTGAATTGGGCCTCGATATGCGCCGTTTCAAAACAGGCACTCCTCCCCGTATCAATCGCCGTACGGTTGATTTCTCTAAAATGGAGCTTCAGGAAGGAGATTCCGAAACCGAGCCCTTTTCTTTTTCAACCTTAGATGCACCGGAAAACAAGGCCGTATGCTATCTCACCTATACCAATGAAGAAACCCATACCATAATCCGCGCCAACCTTGACCGCAGCCCGATTTACTCCGGCGTGATTGAGGGAGTCGGCCCCCGCTATTGTCCGAGTATTGAAACCAAGGTCATGACCTTTGCCGATAAAAAAAGACATCAGCTTTTTATTGAGCCGATGGGGCTGAATACGGAAGAGCTTTATATCCAGGGCTTCTCCTCTTCGCTTCCGGAAGAAGTGCAGCTCCAGATGCTTCATACGATCCCCGGCCTCGAGCATGCGGAAATGACCCGGCCGGCATACGCCATTGAATACGACTGTATTGATCCCACAGAGCTGCGCGCTACGCTGGAGTGCAAAAAAATTGCAGGCCTGTACGGGGCCGGCCAGTTCAACGGGTCCTCCGGTTATGAAGAAGCTGCTGCGCAGGGGTTCGTTGCAGGCGTAAATGCGGCGCTGAAGCTGAAGGGTGAAGAACCCCTGATCCTCCGTCGGAGTGACGGGTATATCGGCACGCTCATTGATGACCTCGTAACAAAAGGCACGAACGAGCCCTACCGTATGATGACCTCTCGCAGCGAATATCGCCTTCTGCACCGGCAGGATAATGCCGACCGGCGCCTCTGTGAGATCGGATACCGTATCGGTCTCGTTTCGGAAGCACAGTACTGTGCGGTTCAGGAAAAATATGCCGCCGTTGAACAGGAGGTTTCACGCCTGGAGCATACCTACATCGCTCCGACAGAAGCGTTGAACGCCCTGCTCACCTCCTGCGGAACTACCCCCATGCAAAGCGGTGCTTCTCTTGCGGATATCATCCGGCGGCCGCAGGTGCATTATTCGGATCTGACGCCGTTCGATCCCGCCCGTCCGGTGCTGAAGAAAGCAATTGTCAACGAGGTGGAAATCACGCTGAAATACGAAGGCTATATTCAGCGGCAGTTAAAGCAGGTAGAAGAGTTCACAAAGCTGGAAGCAAAAGCAATTCCGGTCGACATTGATTATGATGCTGTCATCGGGCTGCGCCTTGAGGCACGCGAAAAGCTCAAAAAAATCCGTCCGGAGAATTTCGGGCGGGCAAGCAGGATTTCCGGTGTGTCTCCGGCTGATATCAGCGTACTGATGATCTATCTGGAGAAATAGAAATGGAAAAAGTCGTTCTTGGTTTTTCCGGCGGGGTAGATTCTTCCGTTTCCGCTGTGTTGCTGAAAAATGCCGGATATGAAGTGACGGGGCTGTATCTTGACAACACGGACGATGCTGCCCTTGCCTGTGCGGAAGAAACCGCCGCCTCCATCGGTATTCCCTTTGAGGCAATCAACATAAAAGCTGAGCTGGAAGAAAAGGTATGCATTCCGTTCCAGCAGGCCTATCTTGAAGGGCAAACGCCGAATCCCTGTATTCTCTGCAATCCATCTGTAAAGTTTAAACATCTTCTCGCCTACGCTGATAAAATCGGGGCCGATGCGATCGCAACCGGGCATTATGCCCGTTCAGAGAACGGGATGCTTTTTAAAGGCCACCCGGAAAACGACCAGAGTTATATGCTCTGCCGCATTACCCGTGAACAGCTCGGGAGGCTCGTCCTTCCGCTCGGGCAATATGCCAAACGGGAAGTGAGAACTATGGCGGAAGAGTTCAACCTGTCGGTTGCGCATAAACCCGACAGCATGGAAATCTGCTATATTCCGGACAAGGATTATATCGGATGGCTGGGAAAGAGGACAGCCCTTCCCTCCCCGGGCGCTCTGCTGCTGCACGGGCAGGAAATCGGCATACATAAGGGCATTCACTGCTATACCGTCGGGCAGCGTCTTCCCGGGTTGATCGACGGGCGAAAAGTCTATATATCAAAAATCAATTCCTCCGACAACACCATTGAGCTTGCTTTCTGGGATGAGCTTTTCCATACGGAGATTCGTGCACGCGATTTTAACTGGTTATGCGATATCCCTTCCGATGAGATTGATGCAACCGTCCGCGTCCGCCATACAAAGTGGGAAAATCCCCCCTGTAAAGCCCGCGTCTGCGATGACAGTTCCGTGCTGATTCGTTGTGAAGAGCCCGTTCGTGCCCCGGCAGCAGGGCAGAGTGCCGTTCTGTATGCGGGAGACCGCGTCCTCGGCGGAGGCTTTATTTGCAATTAGTGGACACATTATTTGTTTTCTCCCTTGCTTAAACTCCTGAAAAATGGTAGTATAGAAGCAGCTCAAATAATAGCCGTAATCCGGCAAAATATTTTTAAAGGAGTTTTTCGCCATGGTAAAAACAATTTTAGGAATGAAGGGCTCAGGAAAAACCAAAAAATTGGTTGACCTCGTTATCGAAGCAGTGAATGAGGCAAACGGCGATGTTGTTGTTATTGAAAAGGACCGTAAGCTTACCTTTGATATTCCCTATCAGGCACGTCTGATTGATGCCGGTATTTATGACATCGGTTCGTATGAATTTCTGAAAGGCGCAATTTGCGGCATTCATTCTGGCAATTACGACATTACCCATATTTTTATTGATAATTTCTTCAAGCTTGTCAACGACAAAAGCGAAGAAGCTGTTACGGAATTCTTCACCTGGCTCAGCGCCTTTTCCGAAAAAGAAAATATTGAATTTGTAATCAGCATTTCCTGTGATGAAGAGACTGCTCCTGCAATCCTGAAGGAACTGGCAGTATAATCCAAAGGTTCATGCATCATAAAGGCGTTGTCTCAAAACAGCAAAATAAGCTGAATTGAGGCAACGCCTCTTCTTATTGACGCACAGTATTCAAAACTTACTGAAATATCTGAAAACGACAAAACCACCTTCGGGGAGTGCTGAAAAAAGATCAGCGCTCCCTGTTACTTTCTCATGTTCAATTCAAAAAAGCTATAATCCTACCGGGAAACCCGCTGGAAGCACGAGGCCTGTTCCCAAGCGCTGTTTCTGAGTTTTATGATGCAGCTTGAGTAGATTGTATGCCAGACTGAGGAGCATCCATTCTACTTCAACTTTAACCGAGCTTCGCAGCATAAACCTTCTGAATCCCATGTCTTCCTTTGTCATGGCAAATACACCCTCGGCCTGGATACTCCGATTAATACGAATCAGCTTTCCCTCATCCGTATTGATCTTTTTCTCCATCTCGTCCCGCTGGCGTACAAACCGCTTTGATACATAG
>JAFQZI010000043.1 GCA_017406005.1 Oscillospiraceae bacterium
ATACTATTCTGCATTTAATTATAGATAATTAATCATCATTATGGTATAATAGCCAGGGTGATGAAGATGAAAATGAAATATCAGTTTAGCAAAGAACAATATGCTGAAATAAAAGCGGCAAAGAAGGCAAATCGAGATAAACAGATTGATGCACGGCTAAAGGTATTAGAGCTGCGCTGTGAAGGGAAAGGTATAATCGAAATAGCAAAAGAAACAGGATTCCATCGTTCACATGTTTCTGGTCTTATCAAGAAATACTTTGAAGAAGGACTTACGGCAATTTCTAAGAAACATTACAAGGGAAATCGCCGAAATCTCAGCATAGAAGAAGAACGGGAGTTCCTGGAACGCTATCGGCAGCAAGCAGAACAAGGGCAGCTGGTAAGTATTCAAGAGATAGAGCGGGCGTATGAGGAAAAAGTAGGGCATTCTATAGGAAGCGGACAGATCTATCGCGTATTACGCCGCCATGGATGGCGCAAAGTAATGCCAAGAAGTCAGCATCCAAAGAAAGCAAGCGAAGAGGTCATAGAGACCTCAAAAAAATTAACACACGAATTGCAGAATTGACGGAAGTTTTCCACAAACAAAAGACGATCCGGCTCATGTTTCAGGACGAGGCGGGATTTGGGAGAATCAACAAACCAAAATACTGTTGGTGCCAGAAAGGGATACGGCCTGCTGTTCCATGTCATCACATAAGAGAATACCGGTATGTATATGGAGCAGTGGAACCATTAACCGGAGAATCCTGTTTCTGGATTATGCCTTACTGTAATACAGATTGTATGAACTTCTTTCTGAACAGTCTGTCAGAGCAGTATCCGGAAGATATTATCCTGCTTTGTTGCGATGGAGCGGCATGGCACAAAGCCGCGGCTCTTCATTGTCCGGAAAACATTCAACTGTTTTTTATTCCCCCCTATACTCCAGAGATGAATCCTATTGAACAAATCTGGAAAGAAATCCGGAAGATAGGGTTCCGCAACGAAGTATTTGCTACGCTTGATAAGGTGATGGATCGGCTTTGTGAGACTATCCGTAATCTTCTTCCTTCTACTATTCACAGCATTACTGCTCGTTCCTGGATTATATCCTTTTTTAATTGCAGATGAGTATCAAACAGGCGTTGTGAAGATTAAACAGATCAGGTCGGATGGGAGCAGACTCTGTACGGTAAAGAAAGACTGAAGGAGCATATGCAACATGATTCGGGTTAGTAGAAAAACTGTCAGTTTTTCCACTTCTGTTTGTGATTTTTTCTTGCAAAGTGAGAACTATTCGTTTAAAATACGAGAAAAAATAATTTTTCGAAAAAGGAGATGTTTGATTATGAGCGAAAGGCAGGTGAAACTCGCGCCCTATGTGCAGGCACTGCCGGGTGTTCTCCAGTATCAGATTTTTACGAAATTAGTTCTCGGCGCATGGCTTTTCCTGATGGGGCGTTTATTTCGTCTTTTACTGAAAAGTACAGGCAGAGTGGCTGTCAGCTCCGGAGATATTCTGTTTCTCATTACAAGCTGGCAGGGGTTCCTGATTATTCTTTGCGCACTGATCTCTCTGCTGGGATACTTTGCCATTGATATCATTGCCAAAGTTGTGCTCGGCAAAGATCTGCTGAGCGGGGAAAGGATTTACGCATTCAGTGTATTAAAGAGAGCAATTCCGGAAATCAAACATTTTGCATGCCTGAGGGGCCTCGGGGTCATCCTGTATATTATGCTGATCGCTCCGATCCTCGGCCTTGGCGTTTCGTTATCTATGACTAGGGGATTTTATGTCCCGACGTTCATTTCTTCCGTCATCAATGATACGCCGATTTTTGTCATTCTGTTCGTGATCCTGATGATTGTATTCCTTTCCATCGGCATTGCGAATCTCTTTATTCTCCACGGCGTTGTTTTGGACGGGCTAACCGTGAAGGAAGCGAGCGCCCAATCAAAGAAGCTGATGGGGGAGAACTGGAAGGATTATCTGAAACAGAATGTGCTGTTTATCCTTGTGCTGGGGATGGTCCTCGCAACGGTGATCGTGTTCCTCCTCGTGCTGCCTCTCGCTCTCGTTCAGATTATCCCGTTTTCGGCAGCCGTGCGGCGGGCGCTGACGGTTTTCTTTGTCACCTCCGGGGTACTTCTGTCTGTGTTGGCCGGCCTGCTTGGCACACCGCTCTATATGATGAAAATGACGCAGCTTTATTATCTCTATAAAGGAGAAGAACCGGTTCCTTTTCATCCATGGGAAAAGAGAAATCCCAAATATACGGCTATGCTGGTCGTGGTGTGGATTCTTGTGGTGTGCATAGCCTCTGTTGTGATGACTCGTAACTTCGACTCCCTGTTTCCGCAGGAAACCAGTGTCCGCATTATCGCGCATCGCGGCGGCGGAACGGAAGCGCCGGAAAATACGGCTGTCGGCATTGAGAAGGCCTGGGAGATCGGTGCCTTCGGAAGCGAAATCGATATCCAGCGTACGAAAGACGGATTCTATATCCTCAACCATGACGGCAACTTCCAGCGTGTGGCCGGGGATAAGAGAAAACCGGAAGACATGACCCTGGAAGAAATCAAGAAGCTTTCCATAGAAGGGGAGCCCGTTGCAACTCTGGAGGAGGCCCTTGAGGCGACCAGAGGAAAAGGGATCCTTTTCATTGAACTGAAAGGATCTACCGCGGACCACCAGATGGCTGATGATGCCGTGAAGACCATCAAAGAAACCAGTATGGAAGACGAATGCGTCCTGATCGGGATGAATTACGAACTGATTGACTATATCGAGACCACCTATCACGAGATCCAGACAGGATACCTGACCTTTGCATCCTTCGGTGATACGGCTAAACTGAACTGTGACTATCTTGCCATGGAAGAGGAATCCGCCACTGCGGATGTCATCTCTGAAGTGCACAAGCAGGGGAAGAAGGTGCTGGTATGGACGTCGAATGAAAAAAGGGCTCAGAAACATTTCCTTTGCTCTTTGATCGACGGGCTGATCACGGACAATGCTTCCCAAGCAATGGAGCTGATCCGGGAACTCAGTGAACGGTCAGACTTACGCAGAATGTCAGACAGACTCCTGGAGCTTTTGAGCTGAAACAAAACATCTCAACGTCTTGAGAAAAATACAGATATATTTCCGTCTCTTCAAAAGTAAAGGAGAAAAAAACATGATTCAACTGCATATAACAAAAGAATCTGACCTGTACAACCCCTACGACCCTTCTCAGACCAGAATCGATGACAAGGTTTATAATTACCTGAAATCATTCTGTACCGAACTGGAAGCGCCCAAACACCTCAACGACACTCTGCAGATTATCACGGACAGTCCGATTGATGAAGACAAGTTTCGAGTTGCTCTTCAGGATGCCGTAAAGAGAGACCGGGATGAATTTGACCGGCAGATAGCCGAGAACAACAGAAGAGTTATGTGGGAATATATTGTCGGTATTGCCCTCAGTGCCATCGGCGTATCGCTTTCCCTCTGGAAGGATCAGATTCTTTTGGCGCTGATTTCTTTTCTCGGTACGAGAGCCATCGGGAACGCTGTCACGATACAGACGACCGTCAATCACGATATAAAGCGGCTGAAAAACCTGCTGGATCCTTTCTGCGACTTCAAGCTGGAAGTGATTCAAACCGGGGAACAAGTGTAAACGCTGGAATCGTCCCGGATCATGATTTTGGTACAGGGCTTGCGGTTTAGATTGTGAAAGAGCCATTTGTGTGTTTTGTTCTCAGAGAAGTTGGCAAAGGTCACTGCATAAACATCTTTTTTTAAATAGTGGATGCTTTCGGTAAAGCCAAGGAGGTAACGGCATTCCTCCCGGTTGAAGCGGTTAAACCCGGCCCGGACGGTTCTTGTTGTCTTGCAGAAGACAAAAGAACCGTCCATCTGCTTTCCCAATCAGTCTTCTGGATCAGACAATCGACTTCATATCCAGCTTCATGATTGCATTTTTTCGATGCGAAACAAACGAATCTCACAGATCCGGACATACGAACCGAGGTTTCTTTCACCGCAGAGCGGGTCATATACTACAGCGTCATCCGGCAGAAATCGGATCAGTGTCGTAAAATGATGTTCGGCATTAACCCCAGGCACAGTAATGAGGCATGGCAGGCCGCTTTCAGCGATCTGAGCCAGAGTTTCCTGAGAATAGGATACTGAACCGAGATAGCTGAGCGGATACAGCCTGCCGATATCGGAAAGCTCCAGATCAGCTGCCGGAGTAAACGCGCCGCAGCCGATCAGCTTCCGGTTCAAAATCCAGGGATCGAACAGGCTTTCATCCTCTGCCTTTTCAATGCCGAAATGCACAAGCATGACAGCCAGTGCGCACACAAGGCACCCCGCGTCACGAAAATACCGAAAGTCGGCATCGGGAAACTGCTCTGCAGGCCATGCTTCCTCACGATTGAAGCGGGTATCCGTCTGTCTCCAGTTTTTGTATGCCAGTTTCATCTTCTGTCGATTAAGAGCATGCTGACTGAAACAGCATTGAGCAAAACAGAAAGAGATTGCCGTAGGCGCTTCCGCACATCCGGTTCGATTCTGCTCTTCTTTTTCTTTTCGCTCACAGATTTTAATACCTTTCTCCAGGCATTGCCTGATCGTCTATGGAAAAACAAATTTTTTTTTGAATAATATAACGTAAAGAAAGAAAATTGATTTCCGACTAATCCGATCTCCAGCCAAAATCATCCAGGATGATGACCTTGGTAGAAGGCCTGCGGTGGAGATTATTAAAGAGCCATTTAGCGTCAATGCCTTCGGGCGAGGGGTTGCGCTGCACCCGGATGCAGCCGTGGCTGGCCTTTTCCCCGAGATGACGTTCGTTGGAGGCATAGTCCAGGTACCTCTCACCGGAAGCATCCGTTCGCAGCGTGCCGGGAACCTCATGGATGAAGATGCTGCGGTTGATGCGCATCCCTGCATTGCAGCAATTGTTTCCGGCCCAGAATATACCTTCCCAACTGACAATGAGGAATTCCCCGGCGGGAGTCTCCAGGGAAGAAACATCCTCCGCTGGAATACCGGTAGAAACCATGAGCGTGGAAAAGAGCTTTCCGTCGCGAAACACATACATCCGCTGCAGAAGCTTGTCGATAACCAGACCGTAAGTCCGGTCGACCTCTACCTCTCTGAGGCGATTTGTCCGAACCCAGCCTTCAAAATGCCTGGCGTAGACTTTGACATCGGCCTGCTCATCTGCAGAGGAATAAGCCTCGATCAGCGTCCATTCTTCCCCATGCGCCAGCACGTGCAGACCCTGGCTGGCACAGGTGACCACCCCTGTATAGTCCGTGCAGGTCCTGTCCGGCCGGGCGAGTACCCGAACCTGTTCCTGTATATCACCTTCCAGCACGGTCACAGGCTTTATCAGAAGTTTCCGGATTGCATCCTCGTCAGGCCGACCCGTTTCCGGATTCCGGAAGCACGCCTTCGAAAGGTCGTAGCGGGAATCCGTCTGCCTCCGGTTTTTGCATGCCTGTTCCATTTTCTGCATCACAGATTTCAAGTGGTCTCAAGCCAGCGGATCAGGGCATACATTTCCCAGATCTGCTTCCACACACTGTCATCCCCGGCAATATAGAAGACTCTCAAAATCTCCTCCACATCTACGCATCGGAGCACGGTTCGTGCAATAGTGCCCATCAGTGCATCCAGGATCATTGTTTTGAAAGGCTCCAGCCGCATCCATTTCCGGACGGGTACGGGGAAGCCTTTTTTTTCGCGAAAGGCGATCTCGGCCCCGACGTAAGGCAGTGCAGCTTCGCGAAACAGAAGTTTTCCCATTGTCCTGTCCGCCTTGTACTTCACGGGAAGAGAAAGGGCAAAATCCCATAAATCCTGTCTCATATAGGGAGTACGGATGCTGATCCCTGAGCCCTTTTCTGCACCCGGAAGGTTGGGAAGGATGTCCCCATGCATCCACTCCGTAAGATCAAAGGCGTTCATTTTCAAAAAGCCATCGCCGCCGTAAAAGGGGAGCTCGGGAACCTCCCCGATCTCCATCACCGTATTGACGCCCAGCCAGAAATCTTCGCACGGATTATCGAAGTATCTGCTGTAGCACGGGTAGCCGCAGAAGAGTTCGTCCGGCCCTTCGCCGGAACAGATTACGTCCGTATGGAGTGATGCCTCTCTCGCCGCTATAAACAGTGCGATATAAGAAGCGTCCCCAACAGGAAGACCTCGGCAGGCCATGGATTCCCCCACGGCATCGAAATAATCCGCAGGGCTTATCTTTACAATATGATGCTCACTGCCAAGTTTTTCCGCAGAGTGCATTGCCAGGGCGGATTCGTCAAACGCCTGTTCTTCATATGCCACAGAAAAGGTTTTTCTCGCACGGATCCCGAAAGCGATCAGCGACGAGTCCACCCCGGAGGACAGAAATGCCGCGTCGGAATATTGCCGCTCCGTCTCAAAAATGTCTTCCAGAATTCGGCTCAGTTCTTTCAGGTAGTCTTCTTTTGCCCGTCCCGGGACAGAGGTAAAACGAATCTCGGGGTAGGGGACATTTTCCTGCCCGGGAAAAGGCGCATACCCCAACGGATAGGAAAAACGCAGATAGGCTTCCAGCGCACGGGGGTTCGGAGTTGATTGTTCCATAGTTTTTGAAGCGCCCATCATTTGAAGTTTTTGTGGAACCAGAAAGCGGATTTCTCATACCCAAGCTTATCAAGCATGGCCTGTGAGCCGGTACGCCGAAAACTCGTCGCGACGCCGATGGAATTTGCGCCACGCTCACGGCCTGCTTCTTCCGCGCGTTTGACAAGCTGCTCTGCGATGCCGCGACGCCGGTATTCCGGCTGAACGGCGATCCCGTTCATTTTAATATATCCGTCCGGGTCATCGAAGGACAAAACCTCGACAAAAGTCAGAAAACCGACGACAATTCCGTCCTCCTCAGCGACATAGGTGCAGTAGCGGCTGTCCCTGCTCATTTTCTCAAAGGTAGAGGTTACGCTTTCCTCTGTTGCCGAAGGAACATTTAAATAATCACGCCAGAACCGGGCAACTACTGCGCAGTCTTTCTTTTGCATTTCTCTGATCATGGTTTCATTCTCCTTTGTTATTTTTATCGTGACCGTACTCAAAAGTTATCAGGCTGTTTTTTGACATTTCATTAATTAATCTCTTTTTTACACCGTAGGTTGGCAGTTCTATGGCAAGAATACCTGCAGCTCGGCCCAGAGCGAGAGCGGCTATTATAGGAATCAGCGAGTATTGCAACACTTCAAATCGTTCCTGAAGAGACAGATTCAATAAAAACAATACGGAACCAAATACCAACGTCCCGATAAGCATACGGATAGTGTCTTTATACTCCATTCTCAACAATGACTGTTCCTCTCTGCCCCAGTTTGACATTGCTGACCAAAATTTCTCTTCATCGATAGGCTCACGTGAGATAACAGTCATACTGAAGCTCTTCTCTTGCCCATAGTTTGGAGCAGTCGAGGAAGAAGAAAGCACGTACTGTCGATATAGCCGACGTCTGCTCTTTCATATTTCTCTGCAGCAGAGATTCCCATCGCCTGGGCAAAATTCTCCTGATGGAGCCTGTACGGTATCGGTAAACCGTTATCCTCGCGCCTGTCTAGCGAAAACAGCCGGTCATAGCGTTTCGTGGCAAAAGCACTTCGTGTTCCTCGCCGTGACCCGTATTGATAATAAAGCTATCCGGGGTATACAGGCCGCAGTGTGCGGCCGTCATCAGAGACAGCTTCTCGTTGGTTACAATACCGTCCAGCCTGACATGGCTCTGTTTCACAATATGTGTGCTCGGCGCGGTGCCCCGGGGGAGATACCATGCGTCATGCGGCGCATCATAGTACAAGCCGACTTTACCGGATGCACCTGTCAGGGAAAGATGAGCCTTCGTCACCATCTCAGCTGATTTTGATGCTCCTTCGGCTGCGAGTTCCCTTACCTGGCTTTCAGAGATTTTCTCGTAAGATCCCTTTACCGCTTCTCCGTCTTCCGTAATACAGATGGCGCCCAGACAATCACGGCCCAGACCGTGCAGAATGGAAAGATAGTCTCTCTCATCAGCGTGCATCCATTGTGCGACTGTTCTCCGGGTAAAGCCCTCCGGCAAAAGCCCTTCAAAAAAAAGCCGCTGTCTGACCGGGCGAAAAAGCTTCCTTCTGAAGCGGAAGACTGATCGAAACAGGTGCTCCTTTTTTCTCACAGTATTCTTCAGAATATTGAAAACACGCGTCAGACGGACCGTTCCCCCTGATTTTCCCTGCGGAAATGAGAACACCGTTTATTTCAATGCTTACAGTCAGTTCGTTCATCTCTTAACTCCTGGGTGTCAGGGAACAGTCCAGTCCCAACAGATTGGCCAGATAGATGGCTTTTCCCAGTTCAGCCGTGCTTTTTCCGTTTTCCAGATCGGAGATAAACGTCACACTGAACCCGCTGAATTCCGAAAGGAAAGCTTGTGTGTATCCCAGTTCCTTTCTGCGACGGCGGATTGCATCTCCGAAAGACCTTGCATCAGTAATCATGATGGCACCTCCATGATGCCGTACGGCAAAATCGTTCGTGCCCAAAAAAGAACTTTGCCGAACGGCTAATTTTCTGCGCTGATATTATACGCTAAGCCGTACGGCTAAGTCAAGAACAAGACATATAAAAAATGTTTTTCATGTTCTCATTGAATGAACATCTATACAAGAGGAGGATTTCTATGGCAAAGGCAAGTAAGCCGGGGAATCAGGCTGTAGCGGGGATTACCGCTGCAGTGACCGATGAAGAGAGATACCTGGATTATGTTGCACCAGCAAATACGAGCTCGTCCCAGTCCGTGGCGGGCTCTTCTGCTAATAAGGGGAGTACGAGTAATAAGGGCAGTACGAGCACAAAAAGCTCAAGCAGTTCATCTGTAAAGAGCTCGTCTTCCACATCGTCAAGCACAAAAACGAACACAGGCAGCAATACGGGTACCAATGCGGGCAGTTATGCTTACCCGGAAGTACAGGAGACTCCGTATGATCAGAAGTTCTATGCGGCCCTGCTGCCGGGGTTCCGAACAGCATCAATGCAAGTGAGTATATTGCAAAAGACAAGGCCGCCGATGCCGTAAAAGGTGTTGTGAACAATGCAAAGGCATATGTAGG